>CALVTV010000185.1 GCA_944363005.1 uncultured Clostridia bacterium
GGTGATGAGCTCTTCGACGACTGCCCCAGTGCATGGCTCTCACTGGATACGCTCCTAGAGGACACGGCCGATTCCTGAATCAATGCCACTCGTTGTCGAGGGGAAACCAGTGGGGATCAGCAACAAAGCGCTGCGTTTGTCTGGCGCCCCACTTTTCCCCCAGTACACGCAAAAAAGACGCGCCATGCCTGCGCACACCGCGTCCCCTTTTCAGTTGTAGCGTTTTGTTTTTTAACCGGCTCTTGGCGCATCAAATCCGTGCCCAATCCATCAATTGAAAAAGCCCGTGAGCACTTTGTTGACAAGCGCACCGTCCGCCTTGCCCTTGACGCGCGGCATGAGCGTCTTCATGATCCGCCCCTTGTCCTTGGCCGTGGGCTGCTCAATTTCGAGTTCCGCGAGCACAGCCGTGACGGTCTGGCGAATTTCGTCCTCATCCATCAGCTTCGGCACGAACTCGCTGTAGACCTGCATGCGCAGGCGCGCCTCTTCGATGATCTCCGTGCGGTCCTTGGGCGTGGTATCGACCGTCTCCTGCGCCTGCTTGATCTCCCGGAAGATGACGGCATTTTCCTCCTCCTCCGTCAGATCAGCGCGCTTGTCGATCGCCTTGCTCTTGAGCGCGGAAAGCAGCAGTGAAAGCGCGTCCTTGCGCGCCTTGTCCTTGTCCTTCATGGCCTGCATCATGGCAGCGCGAACGGTATCGATCTTGGACATCGGTAATCCCTCCTTTGACTGCTTTCATTGTACTCCTGGCGCGCCATTTCGTCAATCCGCAACAGCGCGGTTCATCGCCGCCCGCAGGAACGACAGCGAACGCAGCAGCGCTTCCCGGCTCTCAATCAGCGCCCAATAGGGCTCGAGAATCACCGGCCCGTCGTATCCAATCCCGCGCAACGTGCCAAACAGCGCATCGAAATCAAAGACACCTTCTCCGGGCAGGCAGAGCTTTCCCCCTTCATTCCAATCGCACACATGCACATTCACCAGCGCACGGCCCATCGCACGCGCCATCGCCAACGGATCGCACCCCGCGCGCATGGCCTGCTTGACATCGAGCGTAAAGTGCAAATCCGGCGCGGCGTTTTTCGCCTCCATCACCCGCTCCGCGTTCGTCAGCTGGCACCAGCAGACATTCTCCCAGGCAATGCGCACCGTTCCCGCCTGCGCCTGCATGGCATGGATGACCTGCAAATTATCCGCGAGGTTCCAAGGCAGGGGCGAAAGCAAGGCCGTGTTGCGCCCATGGTAAACATACGTTTGAGCCCCCAGCGCATGAACCGCATCCAGCACGCGCCCAAACATATCAAAAGCATCGCCGCGTTGCCGCGCGGAACGGCTATGAAGCTGGTTTTCAAACTGCACACCCATGGGATGCACGCTTGTGCAGCGCAACGGCCCCAGACAGCGCCGCACCTGCGCAGCAAACGACGCCCCATATTCGCTGGGCGTCTGCAAGAACACCTCCGCGCAATCCACCGGCAGTTGCGCGATGTGCCGCGCCGCCTCTTCGGTTTCGTAGCAGCCAAAGAACGCCGCCGTCGAAAGCCCCAGCTGCATGCGTCCATCCCTCCTCCGCGCTTTTCTTCATTATAGAACATCGATTTGCAGATGTCACTTTCTTTTTTTCAAAGAATATGGTATAGTAATGTATTGTTTTTTGCAACCCTCGACCGAACAGGAGTTAATCATATGCCCGATCGTTCCCTCTTTCCCGTTACCACCGTAAAGGACATGCAGAACCGTGGCTGGGATGCGCCCGATTTTGTGTATGTCTGTGGCGACGCCTACGTCGATCACCCGTCCTTTGGCGCGGCTGTCATCTTCCGCACGCTGGAAGCCGCAGGTTACCGCGTGGCCATGCTCGCCCAGCCAAACTTCAAGAACTGCGCGGATTTCAAGCGCTTCGGCCGGCCAAATTACGGCTTTC
This sequence comes from uncultured Clostridia bacterium, assembly GCA_944363005.1. Classification (GTDB taxonomy): domain Bacteria; phylum Bacillota; class Clostridia; order Christensenellales; family Aristaeellaceae; genus Ventricola. The sequence goes on from CALVTV010000185.1 coordinate 1,931, forward strand.
TGGTCTCTTCCGGCGTCATCGACAGCATGGTCAACCACTATACCGCTGCCAAAAAACGCCGCTCCTCGGACGTCTATACCCCGGGCGGCAAGGCTGGCAAGCGGCCGGACCGCGCGTTGATCGTCTATTGCCGGCTGATTCGCGAAGCTTATGGCGACATTCCCATCGCCGTGGGCGGTGTTGAAGCCTCCCTGCGCCGGTTTGCCCATTACGATTACTGGGATGACCGCGTGCGCCCAAGCGTTTTGGAAGAATGCGGGGCCGACCTGCTGATGTTTGGCATGGGCGAGCGCTCGATTCTCGTGACGGCGGACTGGATGAGTCGCGGCGCGCCCGCCTGGGAATGCGCGAAAATGCGCGGCGTTTGCTACAAGGCGCCCTCCCCGCTGCACGGCGGCGTCGAAATTCCTTCCTTTGAGGCATGCGCCTCCAGCAAACGGCAATACGGTGAGGCCTTTTTGACCCAATACCGCGAGCAGGATCCCATTCGCGGCAAGGCCATCAGCCAGCGCCACGGCGACCACTACATCGTGCAGACACGACCGGACATGCCCCTCACCCGCGAGGAGCTTGACCGGACCTATGCCCTTCCCTATCAGCGCACCTGGCATCCGGATTACGACGCGCTGGGGGGCGTACCGGCCATCGAGGAAGTGCAGTTCTCCATCGCGCATACGCGCGGATGCTTCGGCTCCTGTTCCTTCTGCGCCATCACGTTTTTGCAGGGGCGCATTGTCACCACCCGCAGCCATGAATCCGTGCTCGAAGAGGCCCGAAAGATCACGCAGATGCCCGGTTTCAAGGGGTATATCCACGATGTCGGCGGCCCCACGGCCAATTTCCGCCGCCCTGCCTGCGACAAGCAGCTCAAGAGCGGAGCCTGCGCCGGGCGGCAATGCCTCTTCCCCAAGCCGTGCCCCAATCTGGTCGTGGACCATACGGATTACATCCGCCTGTTGCGCGAGGTGCGGGCGCTGCCCAAGGTCAAAAAGGTGTTTGTGCGCTCCGGTCTGCGCTATGATTACATCATGGCGGACAAGTCCGACGCCTTCCTGCGCGAACTGTGCCAGTATCACGTCAGCGGCCAGCTCAAGGTAGCCCCGGAGCACGTCAGCCCGAAGGTGCTCGCCGTCATGGGCAAGCCCGGGCGTGATGTGTACGACGCCTTCTGCGAAAAATACGCGCGCATCAACCGGGAGCTGGGCAAGGAGCAATACCTGGTGCCCTACCTGATTTCAAGCCACCCGGGCAGCGACCTGGCTGCGGCCATCGAGCTGGCGGAATATCTGCGGGACATCAACCACCAGCCCGAGCAGGTGCAGGACTTCTATCCCACGCCCGGCACACTCTCCACCTGCATGTTCTACACAGGCTTCGATCCGCGAGACGGCAAGCCCGTGTTTGTGCCGCGCACGCCGCACGAAAAGGCCATGCAGCGCGCGCTGCTGCAATTCCGCAGACCACAAAACTATGCGCTTGTGCGCGAAGCGCTTCGCCTGGCGCACCGCGAGGATCTCATCGGCACGGGCCGCAACTGCCTGGTGCCCCCCGAAGGCGGAAAGACCGCGGCAGAATACGCGCAAATTCGCCGGGAGAAGAAGGCGCGCGAAGAGCGTCGCCGCCTGCGTGAGGGCAAAGCGCCCAAACCCCGCCACCGCAAGCCTCCCCGGCCCGCGGGCAGAACATAATCCATCGCTTTGCGTGCGGCGGGCAGACAAACTGTCCGCCGCCGTTTTTTGTCGCTTTGCCTTGTTCCGTCAAGCTTTTTTTTGCAGCTTTCCGCTTTTCAACCCCGCTACAATGTGCTATACTATATAATTGTCAAAAACCATGATCTGCGCTATGATTTTGGATTGTGAAGGAACGCTTCTCCTTCCCTTTCTCGCCGGTATTGCGGCAAATGGCGCTTTCTTTTATGTTGAACCCAAGGAGGAAAATCCATGGCTGAAGCCTTCATCCCCGGCCAGCTCGAGAGCGAAACCGCCAGACGCCGGACGTTCGCCATCATCTCTCACCCGGACGCCGGCAAGACCACGCTCACCGAAAAGTTGCTGCTCTATTCGGGCGCCATCCGCACCGCCGGTTCTGTCAAGGCCAGAAAGAGCGACAAGCACGCCACCAGCGACTGGATGGAAATTGAAAAGCAGCGCGGCATCTCCGTCACCTCCTCAGCCATGCAGTTTGAGTTTGACGGCTTCCACATCAACATCCTGGATACCCCGGGCCACCAGGACTTCTCCGAGGACACCTACCGTGTGCTCGTCGCCGCGGACAGCGCCGTCATGCTCATCGACGCCGCCAAGGGCGTAGAGGCGCAGACGATCAAGCTCTTCAAGGTTTGCCGCCTGCGGGGCATTCCGATTTTTACGTTCGTCAACAAGATGGACCGCGCGGCCAAGGACCCCTTCTCCCTGATGGAGGAACTTGAGCAGGTGCTTGGCATCCGCGCCTGTCCGATCAACTGGCCCATCGGCACGGACGGCAACTTCAAGGGCGTCTACCATCGCGATACGAAGATGGTTGAGCTCTACGAGAGCGGCGACCACGGCAAAACCCGCGTCGAAAAGCAGGATTTGTCCGTGGACGATCCGCAACTGCCTGAGCTGCTGGGCGATCACCTCTACAAGCGGCTGATGGACGAAATCGAGCTGCTGGATATGGCAGGCGATGCGTTTGATTTGGATCAGGTGCGCGCGGGCACGCTCACGCCGATGTTCTTCGGCTCGGCCATCACCAACTTTGGTGTGGAACCTTTCCTCTCCCGCTTCCTCGACTATTCCACCCCGCCCGCCGCGCACGAGAGCGACCAGGGCATCGTTGAGCCGACCGATCCGGACTTTTCCGGCTTCATCTTCAAAATTCAGGCCAACATGAACCCCGCTCACCGCGACCGTCTGGCGTTTATGCGCATCTGCTCGGGCGTGTTTACCAAGGGCATGTCGGTCTGGCACAGCGGAACGGGCAAGATGGTGCAGCTCAAGCAGCCCCAGCAGTTCATGGCCGACGAGCGCGAAAGCGCCGAGTCCGCCTATCCGGGCGACATCATCGGCCTGTTCGATCCCGGCATCTTCGCGTTGGGCGACACGCTGTGCACCGGGAAAAAGCGGCGCTATGCTGGCATTCCCGTGTTCGCGCCGGAATTCTTCGCGCGCGTCTCCAGCGTGGACAGCCTCAAGCGCAAGCAGTTCGTCAAGGGCGTCATGCAGCTCTCCGAGGAGGGCGCGATTCAGACGTTCAAACGGCCCGGCATCGGCTTTGAGGAGATCATCGTCGGCGTGGTCGGTGTGCTGCAGTTCGAAGTGCTCGAGCATCGCCTCAAGACCGAATACAACGCCGAGATTCGCCGTCAACAGCTCAACTACCGCTTTGTGCGCTGGGTCACCCGGACGCCGAAACCCGTAGAAGAGCTCAAGCTCTCCAGCACCTCCTCCCTCGCCCGCGACAGCCACGAGCGCGATGTGATCCTCTTTGAAAACGAATGGTCCATCCGCTGGGCACTGGAAAACAACGAAGGCCTGGAGCTGGCCGAGACGGCTTCCCGCAATCTCGAGTAAAACCGTCAGAAGATCCAGGTGTGAGATAAGAAAGAAGGGTTCGCCATTGGAAATCACTCGTGAAAATATCCGAAATATCGCCATCATCGCGCACGTCGACCACGGCAAGACCACGCTCGTCAATGAGATGCTCAAGCAGGGCGGCGTGTTCCGCGAGAATCAGCAGGTTGCCGACCGCGTCATGGACAGCAACGACATCGAAAAGGAACGCGGCATCACCATTCTGGCCAAGAATACCTCTGTGTTCTACAAGGACGTGAAGATCAACGTCGTGGATACGCCCGGCCACGCCGATTTCGGCGGCGAGGTCGAGCGCGTGCTGAAGATGGTGGACGGCGTGCTGCTGCTCATCGACTCCTTCGAAGGGCCGATGCCCCAGACCCGCTTCGTGCTCCAGCATGCGTTGGCTTTGGGCCTGCCGGTGATCACCGTGGTCAACAAGGTGGACCGTCCGGACGCCCGCTGCGAAGAAGTCGTCTCCGAAGCGTTTGACCTGATGATCGACCTCGACGCGGACGAAAGCCAGCTGGATACCCCGATCGTTTACGCCAGCGCGCGCGCCGGTACAGCCACGCTGGATCTGTCCGTTCCGGGCACGGACCTGCGCCCGCTGTTTGACACGATTCTCAAGTACATCCCTGCGCCCAAGGGTGATCCGGAAGGCCCGGCCCAGATGCTCATTTCCACCATCGATTACAACGATTTCGTGGGCCGTATCGGCATCGGCCGCATCACGCGCGGCACGTTCAAGCTCAACAGCATGGCCACCCGTTGCAACCATGAGAATCCGGATTTGCACGAAAACTTCCGTTTGAGCAGCCTGTTTGCCTTCGAAGGCCTCAAGCGCGTGCCCATCGAGTCCGCCTCCATGGGCGAAATCGTAGCGGTTACCGGCATCGAGGACATCATGATCGGCGATACCATCTGTGCGCCCGACGCGGTGGAGCCGCTGCCGTTTGTCAAGATCACTGAGCCGACCGTCGTGATGACTTTCTCCGTCAACGACAGCCCGTTTGCCGGCCGCGAGGGTACCTATGTCACCTCCCGTCACCTGCGCGCGCGTCTGATGCGCGAGTTGCAAACCGACGTTTCCCTGCGCGTGGAGGAAACCGAAACGCCGGATGCCTTCCGTGTCAGCGGCCGCGGTGAGCTGCACCTGTCCGTGCTCATTGAAAACATGCGCCGTCAGGGATACGAATTCCAGGTGTCCAAGCCGGAAGTTCTCTTCCACATCGATGAAAACGGCACGAAGATGGAGCCTGTGGAAAAGATGGTCTGCGACGTACCCAGCGAGTATGCGGGCGCCGTCATCGAAAAGATCGGCCGCCGCCGCGGCGTGATGGAAAACATGACGGGCACGGATCGCGTTCGTTTGGAGTTCACGGTTCCCAGCCGCGGCCTGTTCGGCTACCGCAGCGAGTTCATGACCGACACCCGCGGCGAAGGCGTCATGAGCTCCGTGTTCGACCATTACGAGCCTTACAAGGGCGAAATCCCGCACCGCAACTGTGGCGCGCTCGTCTCCACGGAAACGGGCGAAGCCGTCATGTACGGTCTGTTCTACGCACAGGACCGCGGTACGCTGTTCTGCGGCCCGAACACGCCGGTATATACCGGCATGATCGTCGGTCAGAACGCGCGCACCGGCGACATCGACGTCAACGTCTGCCGTCAGAAGCACCTGACCTCCATCCGCAACGCTGCCGGCGCAGAGACGGCGATGAAGCTCGTCTCCATGCGCACGCTTTCCTTGGAAGAGTGCCTTGAGTTCATCGACGACGACGAACTGCTCGAAATCACGCCCAAGAGCCTGCGCATGCGCAAGCGCGTGCTGGAGGTTGAGCTCCGCAAAAAGCTCGCCGCCCGCGCCCGCCGCGAAGAAAAGTAAATCTCAAAGCCTCTTTCCAAATCGGGAAGAGGCTTTTTTGTTGAGTGCTTGCGCTGTATCGATCTCCTTAAAGGCCAGCGCGAACAAGGACTCTCACTTCGCCATTGCCAGACGTTTTCGCAAGAATTCTTGCATATTATTTTGCGTACAAGTACAAGGCAATTGTAAAATATCAGTTATTTCTGATTTTTTCTCCGTTCATCCCACTTTCTCACCCCCTCTCTCTGAATCTGCTCCAGTTTGACATGCAATTTACAAAGTACCATTTTGCAATATTTCATGGGATTGATGGGTTCTTTTTGTCAAGTCTTCACGGTTTCGATCAAATGTATATCATGTGTTTTCTTATCTTTTGGCGCGCTCTGACAAACTTGCTTCCAAGGGGTTTACAGATTTTGGGCATTATGCTATCATACCTCCAACAGCCGGGAAGCCACGACGGCTCCCTCGGCTGATGATATAGAACCCGCCTCACGGCGGAATAAGGAGGTCTTTTATCATGATGAATCATACGACTCTGTCCAACCAGAACAAGGTTGCTCACAACGCGCGCCAGGCCGATGGCAGCGCCACGCTCATCCTGAGCCTGATGGTGATCTTCGCGCCGCTGGCTCTGATGGCCGTTTCCGTATTGGGCAACCTGCACTGACACGCGGACAAACGACAACAAATGCGAAGCGCGACATTGGCCCTGCAACAGACTTAAAACTTCAATCCGTTGACGCCAATGCGGGTGCGCTTGGAAAAACTTCATAAGAAATGCCGCATGGAAGAGCCTTGCCCTACCATGCGGCATACTGTTTCTTCGGTTTGCTTTTACGGTTGTCCATTGAGTCCGAACCTTTGGAAGGCTTAAGCCCGCGGCTTCGCGCCTATTGCTCATCATCTGAGAATGGTGCGAATTCCGCAGAAACCTTGCGGTAACGCCAACCCGTAAACACGAGCATACAACTCCAGCCCACCGCACAAGCCCATGCAGCCCCATTCAGGCCGATGCGCGGCACCAACAGATAGATTACCAACGCGCGCACGGAAATCTGAATTGCCGTCGCAATCAGCGTGGTCTTCATCTCCCCCATGCCACGGAAAAAGCCCTGTATGCCGTTTGTCATCGCCGGCAAAATGTAAAACAACGCCATGAGCGCTAGATAGCTCACACCCATGTCGATCATTGCCCGGCTGTCCTGTGCGGCAAACAGCTGCATTACGGGGCGCTTGAGCACCAGAATGACCACAGCGATGAGCAACCCATACGCAGCCTCGATGCACAGCCCCCAACGCAACGTATCGCGCACACGTTGCCGTTTGCCTGCTCCGCGGTTCTGCGCAATACAGGTCATCATTCCCGACGAGATGCTCTGTTCCGGAATGCAGGCAAAATCGTCCACGCGGCTGACCGCGTTAAACGCCGCCATCATGCTGATTCCCTGAGCATTGATGACGCTTTGGATGACCGCTTTGCCGACGGGCTGACAGGCTTGCTGAAGCGCTGTGATCGAGCCGCTGGCCACGGTTTCGCGCAACAACGCGTGATCCACGCGCAAATCGCTCAGTCCAAGCCGAAGCAGAGGAATCCGCTGATGCATGTATACCGCGCAGAGCAGCGCGCTGAGCCCTTCCGCGATTACCGTTGCCAGTCCCGCCCCGGCAACGCCCCACTGAAACCCGGCAACAAAAACCAGATCCAGCAGCGCATTGAGCACGGAGGCCGCCGCCAGGAAGCGCACAGGCGTCTTGGAATCGCCAACACTTCGCATGGCGGCGGAGAGAATGTTATATTGAAACGTGAACAGAAAACCCACAAATATGATCCGCAGATAGCGCTGAGCCATCGGCAGGATATCCTCAGGCACGAGCATCACGCGAAGAATCCACGGAGCACACGCCAGGCCAAGCGCGAAAACAGCCAGCGAGCATACAGCCCCAAACAGAATGGTCGTGGCCACCTCGCGCCGCAATGCCTCCATGTCCCCGGCGCCGTAAAACCGGCTCATCAGCACAGATGCCCCAATGGAAATGCCGGACACGCCAAGAATGACGATCGTCATCACGGGATTCGCCGCGCTGACCGCAGCCAGAGCACCCTCTCCCGCAAATTTGCCGATCACGATCGAATCTACAGCGTTGTACGTCAGCTGAAAGAAGTTCCCCAGAATCAAAGGCAACGCATAGGCCAGCAGATGGCGAACAATGCTCCCCTCGGTCATCTTGCGCATGCTTCACAGCCCCTGAACGCCCAATTCTGCCGCGATTGTGCGCACTTCCTGCAGCGTGTTCGCCTCTACGGGAATGCCTTCGCGCAGACGGCGTTCCATCGCCTGAAATGCCTTTTCTCCCGGCGTGTAAATGCGCGTACAGCCGGGGATCTTTTCGCTTGCGCGAAGCCGCTCCAGATACAAACTCATCCTCGCTCGAATGTCCGCCGGATCTCCAAACATCGCGGGATCAAACGCGAGGAAGAAGTGACACGTGTGGTCGCCGTGCGCGCCGCACATGTCCGGGGAAGTCATCCCCTGCGCCAATACGCCGGTCAGCGCCTCCACCATGATGGCCAGGCCATAGCCCTTGTGCCCGCTGTGGAGCTCGCCCTCACCGCCCAGCGGCAGGATTCCTCCGCGTTCGCCCGCCAGAATTGAGGCGTTCATCCGTTTCGCGTCTGTACAGGGTTGCCCCTGAGCATCGATGGTCCAGCCCTGTGGCATGGGCTTGCCGCGTTTGTTGTACACCTCGACCTTGCCCAGCGTCACCACGGTCGTTGAGGCGTCAAACCAGAAGGGATACGGATCAGCAGGCATGCAAAACGCCATTGGATTCGTCCCCAACATCATCTCCCGCCCAAACGTGGGCACCATGATCGGCCCGGTATTGGTCATGGAAAACGACGCGAGGCCCTCCCGCTCCGCCATGAGCGTGTAATACCCGGCAATCCCATAGTGCGAGGAGTTGCGCACCACTGCCATGCCAATCCCAGTCTTTTTGGCCTTGGCAATCGCCTGCTCCATCGCAAAGATGCCCGTGAGCGCACCCATGCCAAAATGGCCGTCGATCAGCGCGGAAACAGGCGTCTCGCGCAGCAGCTCCGGCTTGGCCGCAACGTTGACACTGCCGCTGCGGATATTCTGATGATAGTACATCATCCGCTGTGCGCCATGGCTTTCGATGCCGAAGAGGTCGGCCTGCATCAGCACATCCGCAATTTTCTTCGCGTCGGATTCCTCAAAGCCCTCTCGCACGTAGATGCGCTCCATACAGGCGCGCAGAGCGCCCTCTGGCACAAGGCTGTCATTCATACCAATCATCCCATCCCTCTTCAGCCGCCGCGTCGCCAATATACTCAAAGAGCTTATAAACGCGCGTAACGCCCAAGTCAAACACGCCCTCTTCCATGCCAATGAGCATGTATTGCGGCCCCGGATCCTCCTGATAGTTGCTCGTCACGATATACTGCACCTCGCCGGAGGTCAGATACGATTCGTACGCCTGCCGCTTCTCTTCAGAATTCAAATTGTTGTTGGCAAAGTAACGGCAAGTCGGTGTCACGCCCGCCGCAAGATAAAATCCCTGATCCAAATCGGTCCAGTCGAGCATCGTGGGGTTTTCCGACTGATTGATGAGCTCTCCGAACCAGACCTGCGTCATCTCCTCGCGCTCAATGCTCATCAGCGGGACGCCCAGGCACAAGTTCAGGCAAAGCGGTACGCTCACGGCCAGCGGAACGAGTGCCGTCAGGCTCCACTTCCAATCCTTCAGGCGGGCGGCAAGCAGACCAAGCGGGCAAAGCGCCAAGGGCGTAAGCGCCGCAAACACGAGCGCATAGTACGGATGCGCAACCTCTCCCCAATAGGTAAACAGCAGCATCAGGAATGCGCCAAGCGGAACCGTAATGGCCGCCAGAACAAAGCCCTTGGAACGCTTTACAATTGCTTGAATCACCATCCAGGCAATCCCCACGTAGCTCAGCGCGGCAATGGCAGGATTAGCCATGCTCTGCGTGCGCAAATAGGCGAGTGCATTGAGAACATGGTCCCAGAGCGTCATCGGCTCGCCTGCATAGAGGAATATGTTCTCGTAGAAATATACCTCCAGGCACGAAACCAGAGCACCGCCCCATGCCAGGTACAACGCAACCGGGACCAAAATCAGCGCCATACCGCAAAGGGCCCACAATCCCGAACGGAACGCCGCAAAAAAGCCGTGTCTGCACCACTCAAGCAGCAGAACACCCAACGCAAGCCCCAAAAACAGGCCGCAGTCCGTGTACTTGATCGCGAACGTCCAGCCCATCGCCAGACCGAAAAGCAGATACCAGCGCGCCGGGCGTTCCTCTTCCCGAAGCATCCTGCGAACAACGACGTAGAGCGCCAGCAAGAGCGCGGGCAGAACGAACTCCTCGGCGCTTCCCCCCTGATTGAAGGCCGTACTGCAAGTCGTCACAATCGCCGTCACAGGAATGGCCAGCAGATTGATCCAGCCTCTGCCAAAAAGGCTCACCAGTTCATACGCCAGCATCAGCATAGCCGTCATGCTGGCGACTTCCAGCAAGAAGACGCCCAGGAACGTCGTATTTGACACGAGCGCCCCCACCGCATAAATCAGATACAACAGCGGTCCCTTGTGGTCAAACAGATCGGTATACGGCATCAACCCCTGTGTCATCCCGCGACCGATGGTGAAATAGATGTTGGTATCCGTCCAGAAGTTGGTCGCATACAGCGGCGAACTGGTCGTGGCAATCATCAGCACAGCCACTGCCGATACCAAAGCCAGAATCAGCGCGACAAAGCGTTCTTTGCGTTTCATAATGTCCTCCTTCGATATAAATACAGGTCTTTGTTGAGCCGGTTCTCGTCGTCGTAACCGCACTCGTACGCAATGAGTTCATAGTTACCCAGCGGAAGTTCCCGCCAGGAGACCAGCACATAGTCCGTGCGCTCCTCAAGGATGGCCTCATCCAAAGCCTCCTGCATGGGCGCATAGTCCACATTGAGGCGCACAAAGTATTTCTGATCGGGCAATATCCCGGTTGCCAGATACAGTCCGTCATCCAGATGGCTATACTGCAACAGCGATGCGCCCGGCTCGATCCTTGCGGCCAGCTTACCCTGCGCCGTCTCTTCCAGCGGCACGCCACGCAAAAACGCATTTGGACTGCATAGCAGCGCAATCGCCAGGGCCACAGTCACAAGACCACCTGCCGCCGCGCGCACAGGTAATCCCCTTTGTTCCAGCCAGCGTCCCGCTTCCCGAAAGCCAAGCGGCGCAAACACGCAGAGTACCAACGGGTAATAGGGATATACCTTGCCCAGCAAAAAGACCGCCGCCGCTGCGGCCAACGCAGCAACAGGCAGCGCCCACTGCCTGCGCTACGCCGCATACAGCGTACCCAACGCAGCCGGCAATTCCCAGAGCACATTGCGCCTGCCCGCATCCAGCACATCCCGCAGCAAATCCATTGCCGTTCGCTCTTGTGTCTGATACAAAAAGATATTGTTATAAAAATAAGCGGTAATCGCGTCTTT
>CALVTV010000186.1 GCA_944363005.1 uncultured Clostridia bacterium
TTGGATTGGTGTTCGGTCTGTTCAACGGGTTCATTATCACCTATATGGGCGTTACGCCGCTGATTGGCACGCTGGGCACCCAGTGGGCGATTCGCAGCATTGCGCTGCTGCTCAACAACAACACATCCGTCGCCATTGACGAAAGCCTGAATTCCTTCGTTTTTATCGGGCGTGGCACCTTGTTCGGCTTTCTGCCCATGCCAACGGTCATCTTTGGAGGCCTGCTCATTGCCGGGCATATCGTGCTCAAGCATACCTGCTTTGGCCGGCATGTGATGGCAATCGGCGGCCTGGAAGAGAGCGCCGTCATGATGGGCTTGCCTACCAAGCGCACCAAGATGGGCGTGTACTTGCTCAGCGGCCTGATGGCATCTATGGCGGGACTGGTGCTGTGCTCGCGCATGGGTTGCGGCCAGCCGCAGAGCGGTGTGAGCTGGGGCATGGATATCATGGCCATTGTGGTTATCGGCGGCACGCTGATTCGCGGAGGCAAAGGCAACATGATCGGCGTCATACTGGGTGCGCTGATTATGAATATCGTCTCCAACATGATCAACCTGTTTGGCAACATCAACGCCTATATCCAGGATATCATCAACGCCTGCATGCTGTTGATGGCCGTGCTGTTCCAGACGCTTGCGGCCAGCCGCTTCATGCACAAAAACAAAGAGGGCGTAAAGGCATGAAGAAAATCGCGCTGGTTTATACCGCTACTACCGAAGCCATGAGCGCGTATTTGCTCGATCGGATTCATGCGCTGATGGGCGGGGAGGTTCAGGTGACCGCCTACGCGGACGAAAGCATACTACAGGAGGTGCTTCGTGCCGGAAAGATCACGCCTTCCGCTGCGCGCAAGCTGCTTGAACTGTACCTCCAGGCCATGCGGGATGGTGCCGACGGCATTCTGAACGTGTGCTCCTCCGTCGGAGAGGCCGCTGACGCCATGGAGGCGCTCAATGCCTTTACCGCAACGCCTGTAATTCGGATCGACGCGCATATGTGCGCCTGCGCCGCCCGGGAACAGTCCGGCATGGCCATTGCAGCCACCTTTCCCACCGCGCTGGAATCGACCCGCCGCAAGCTGCTGGATGCGGCCCAAAAGCAGGGCAAGACACTTTTCATACAGGATATCCTCCTGCAAGGCGGGTTTGGCAGCAGCTCTTTGTATGACAGTCTTCTCAAGGCTGTCAGCACCCTGAGACCCATGCCGTCAGCGCTGGTGCTGTGTCAGGCTTCCATGGCGCTCGAGGCTTCGCGGCTTCAAAGCGCGTTGCAGATTCCGGTCTACGCCAGCCCGGATTATGGCATCGCGCAGCTGAAAAAAGCGCTGTGTGATTAGCAGATCCGGATCGTTTTAAAATGGGAAAGGTCAGCAGCGCGACGGCGCCCGCACAATCTGTGGACGCCGTTTCGGCTTGTCGAAAACTCCGTCCGGACGCGTTGCCCTTCCCGCAAAGATCGGTGTTCTGGGCGCGGCCTGCGTCCGCCGCAAAGACGCAGACCCTCCACCTCTCTCCAAGAGGGTTTTTGACAGTCCGATGCGGGGAGAAATTCTCTGCTTTTCTTCACATAATGTTCTTTTTCCGTTCAAAGGAACATGACATTTCCTGTGCTAGAATCGAACCAACGTCGTGCAGCGGTATGCGTAAGCCCAGACGAATCAGCCGCAGGCTGGACTTACGCTGCGGCAACTGCAGGAGGTTTTTTTCATGAGACGGTTTTTGTCCGTGCTGCTCACGCTCTGTCTGCTTTTCTGCGCGCCTGCGCTTGCGCAGGAGGAGACGCAGCTGACCGTAGACATGTCAAAGTGGCAATACAATGCCCAGGACGGCGTCTACTGGCAGGTAGGAATCTCCTACTGCGCCAGCCCGGTTGATCTGACGTATGAAACGCTGGGCATCTTCGTGCCGGAGGCGTACATGGACGGTACGGACAACGGCGACGGCACCTATACCTGCACCGTCAGCGTCCAGGGGGAGCAGAACGGCTACACCGCCGCGACCGCGCCCATCGTCATACCGGTCGAGACGCCCGGTTATGCGGCGATGGCCGCGCCGTCCGGGTATGTGAGCGGCGCGTCTACCTATACGGATGCCGGCTTTGTGTACCTGTATGCGGGCTGCCGGGGCCGCGACGCGGGCGCGCCCGCGGGCGTTACGGCCCTGAAGGCGGCCGTGCGGTTCTATCGCAGCGTGGAGGAGCTGCTGCCCGGCGATACCGAACGCATCTTCACCTTCGGCATGAGCGGCGGTGGAACGCAGAGCGCGCTGATGGGCGCGACCGGCGACAGCGCGCTGTACAACCCTTATTTGCAGGCCATCGGCGCGGTGGAGGGGTACAGCGATGCGATCTACGGCGCCATGTGCTGGTGTCCGATCACCAATCTGGACACCGCCGACGCCGCGTATGAATGGAACATGGGCGTCGCCCGTGACGGGCTGGATGAGGAGTTGCAGGCATTGTCCGACGCGCTGGCGGCATCGTATGTGGACACGATCAACACGCTGGCGCTGACCGATGCGCAGGGCAACGTGCTCACGCTGGACGGTAGCGCGCTGGGCGTGCAGGATACCGGCAGCTATGTGGATGCGTTGACCGCGCTGGTGCAGCGCTCGCTGAACAACTTTCTCACGGATACGACCTTCCCGTACACCGCCTCGGCCTCGGGCGGGATGACCCGCGGCGGTATGGGCGGCATGGGCCGCATGGGCGGCGGACGCATGAACGGCGACGGCCTCCCGGACGATGCGCAGCCTGCGGATCTGCCCGACGCTGCACATGACGGAATGCCCGGCGACGGTACGGCCAATCCGGTTCAGCCCGGCGAAGGCGGCCGGCTCACCGATGCGGACTGGGCCAACGGTCGGGTGGACGACGGCATCCGGCGCAACGAAAGTGTGAAGGCGGCCGAGGCGGCAACCTATGAGACTGCAGAAGACTACAT
>CALVTV010000187.1 GCA_944363005.1 uncultured Clostridia bacterium
GCGCAGGCGATGTACGCGACCACGCCGCTGTACGGTTCCAAACCTTTCGCCAGGCAATCGTCGCAGAAGGCGTAGGAAGTTGCGCCATAGGCGCTGGCCGCGACCACGCGCGCCGGTTTTCCGCACACGTTGCATCGCAACTTAGCGGGCATAAGGCGCTTCCTCCCGGAGCATTGCGCCAAAGGCAATGCTGCTCCACGATTCGAGCTTCCCTTCGCAGTTGAGCACGATCAGCTCATGGGGTGTTAGCCACGCGCCGGTGAGTTTGTCATCCTCAAGACAGATCAGGTCGTCTCTCTCTGTGTCCGCACGGTAGACCATGCCCACATGCACGCTGTCCACCTCGCTGGCTTCGCTGAAGATATATCCGCACAGGCGCAGGTTTTTGATCTCTTCCGGCCGTAACCCCACCTCCTCGAATACTTCCCGGAAGAGGCAGCCTTCAAAGTTCTCGCCCTCGTCCATATGTCCGCCCAAACCGAGGCTGGCCTGACCGATCAGACGATCGTCCCCGCCGGTGCGCAACGTGGCGAATGTGCGGCCGCTGGGGGTGTGGTTGAGGATCAGGTATGGAATGATCTGCTTGAAGGATGGGTCAAGCTCTGCCTCGCAGCGCAGGCGGGATTCCAGATGTGCTGTAAGCGTGGCTTCGAGATCTTCGGTATCCTCGATTGCAGTGAATCCGTCCTTCAGCGCGCCTTTGATGTGCTCTTCGGCGACGCCTAACACAGTGGCGTCGCCGTATTTTTCTCTCATTTCATCCATGATCATGAGGTTCAATCTCCCTTCGTCGGAACAAGTAAGTTTGGTCGAACAGTTTTCCCGCTTCAATGCGGAAGAAGCGCTGGTTGGTTGTCGGGCTGTCCAGCCCTCCGAGGCGCTCGTCATAATGGCCGAGCTTGAGATAGTCGAGCATCGGCAAAAACGCCACAAACGGTGCGACAATATCAAAGCCCGAGTAGAGGCAGGTCTTCAGATTGTGCGCCCGAATGGACAAAAGCGCACTGCGCTACTCGCGGTAGTTGCGGCCTTCGCCCATCAGGCAGACGCAGGTGATCAGGCGCTCATAGCGGCGGATGAGCGCGTCGAGATCGGGAAGCAGCGGCCTGCCAATGTCGTTTTGCAAGTGCGGCGAGTGGCAGCCGTGGCAGCGGAAGCGGCAGTTGGAGATGGAGAGCGTCAGGCTGATCTCCTCCGGCACTTCCGCCAGCGTCACGGCCGCTTCGACGTACTTGAGCGGGGACTCAGAAATCGCCGACATCCTATCGGGTATGGCACTCGTCGCAGATGCGGTCGCCGTCCAGCGTTTTGATGTAGCCGCCGGATATCCACTCGCCGCAGAGATCGCATCGGTAGGTCGGACAGATCGCGGTAGAGAGACAGCGCGGGCAGGTTCTCAGTTCCTCATAGGGCGGCGTATCCAGCCCGTGCCGCTCGACGATCGTTCGCGCCTGTTCAAACAGCGCGCCGCAGTCCAGACAGATCAGCATGGCTTCTCACCGTCCTCAGAGTCGATATACTATCCGCAGTCACAGCCTCTGCCCTCGCGAAAGTCCCGGCAGGGGCATTTGTTGTCGGGTTTTTTCTCCAGCTTGCAGGGGCAGAAGCCGTTGTTTTGCCGGATCCTCTTTTTCAGGTTGCGGACGAACAGGCCGTCCGGGTTGAGCACTGCACGCTTCATCTCTCATCCTCCTATCCCTGGGCGTAATAGCGCCTGTGTTCCTCCGCCTGCCGCTCCGCCGCAAATCGCGAGACCAGCTTGAGGTAGCCAATGATCCGCGTCGCGTAGTCCAGATCCCTGCCGCCGCATCTGGGGCACTTGTCAAGCCGGTGCTTGCTGATGTGTCCACAGGTTTTGCACAGGGTGTTGGGAATGTTGAAGGTGAAGTAATTGCAGCCGGTCCGGATGGCCGCGTCCAGCAGCAGGCGATACTGCTGCTTCGTCAGGTGTTCGTCCAGATTGATGTGGCAGGCACTGCCGCCGTCCAGATAGCGGGTGAACGCCCGGCCGTGGAGCTTGAGCTTGTCAAGGACATTGACGGTGGGGTCCTCCACCGGGTAGAAGTAGCTGTTGTAGCAGTCGCGGGGAACGAACAGCTTGTCCGCGCGGTCCCATGCGGCGTTTTTGACGCCGAGGTTTTCGGCCGGCACCATTTCGGTATTCCAGAGAATGCCGTCTCCCCGGGCAGCGCGGTTCGCCTCATAAATCGGCTGGAGAATGGCCTCGGCATAGGCGGCATATTCCGGGTTGCCGGCGTCCGGCTGGATGCCCAGCGATTCCGCGCCTTCGAGAAAGCCGTTGATGCCAACGGTGAGATACTGCTTCTGCGGTGTGACGAAGCCCGCGTCATAGACGGGCAGCAGCCCGGCAGCGCGCCGCTCCATGAGGATCGCGTCGAAGGCCAAAAGGTATCGGTGCATCTTTTGAACCTGTTCGCGCATCGCCTCGCGGATATCGTCAAGTCCATTGTCCCAAATGGCGTTCTGCACGAGGCGGTTGACGTTGACGGTCATCACGCACTTGCTGCCTGTCGCCACGCCGCCTGCGCCTAGGGTGTAGGAGAACGTGTTGTCCTGCAGTTCGTTGCGCAGCCGGCAATTGTGGGTGATCATCCCGCATGGAAGTGTAAAGTACGGTTCATCTGCATTTGCGACCTCAAAACAGTACACCGAATTGAAATCCTGGTTTTCGACCGGCCGGACGCTGCTGACACGAAAATACATTCCGTTATTTACGATCCGGAAAACGTCTCCCATGGAGCGTTTGTTTTTGAAATCGTACCAGCGCAGGCAGTAGAGCGGGTGGTTGCGTTGGTAATTCCCGCCCCGGATGACGACCGGCTCGTCTGTGCGGTCGAATCTATCGATGACTGTGTTAAGACCCAGCGTTGAGCACAGCCATTCAATGTCATGGATCAATCCCTCGGACGTACTGTAGATGCGATTGCTGTTGCCGCCGTCCGTTGCATAAAACCCGTCGAGAATGCCGCGCCGGAAGGCTTTGGATTGGAGACACACATCGGGATACAGGCGCTTTTCGCAGGCGTTTTTTCCGGAGACAAAGCGGCGTATGAAGGATACGAGCGCGTCTCCATACAAGCGGGCGGGATAGACGTTGTTGCAGATCTTTCCCAATGTGAAAGAAGCCTCTATTCCAATATCCGCAAGCGCCGCGTTCATGCGGGATATGCACTGGCCGTACTTTCTCTCGTTAAGTGAGAAATTGACAGTGGCCTGGCAGGGACCGTGGGAATCAATGCTGCCGTCTCCCAGGTACA
>CALVTV010000188.1 GCA_944363005.1 uncultured Clostridia bacterium
AAATTCCGCAGTTTTTTGTGTTGCAGCGTGGCCTTTGGAAAGGGCGAGGGGAAGGTGGAACGGGAAAATTTGGCTTTCATTGTGCGTATATCTGTGATATAATTAAAACCAGTGCTCAACATTTGGCCCGTCGGCCCTACCGTATGCCCTGCGCATTTTGCGCATAACATGGTTGAGGCCGTAGGGGAAGGGGCGGTTCCGGGGCGTATTCGGACAAGAATGCATTTTCGGTTGTAAAAAACGAATTTTTCAGGCGTGAGAAGGCCAGTTTTCTTTCGCTTCTTTTGTGAAAACACAAAAGGAAGAGCGAAATTGAATTTTTATAAGAATAATATTGCAATTTTCTGGCTTTTTTGGTATTTTATTTAAATAAAAGAGAATGCGGAACGCAAAGCCGTACCGGATTTTCGAAATGACGGCTTTTCGCAATAGGGAGGGCCGGAAAGAAAGGATGGGATCACCTCATGAAACAATGGATTGCGCTGATTCTGGCTCTGGCACTGATGCTGGTGGGCGTAGCCGCGCTGGCGGAAACAGATAAGCCGAAAGCCGCTGAACAGATCTATTACGATGTGTACAGCGCGGATTGGCCAACGCTCAACTACATGTACGACTCGGTGAGCGG
Organism: uncultured Clostridia bacterium; assembly: GCA_944363005.1. Lineage (GTDB taxonomy): Bacteria > Bacillota > Clostridia > Christensenellales > Aristaeellaceae > Ventricola. The sequence continues at coordinate 626 of CALVTV010000188.1, forward strand.
AAACTCGGCCAACTTTGTGGATACGTTGGTGGAGTACGACAACTACGGTATCCTGCAGCCTTGCTTGGCGGAGAGCTGGGAATGCTCTGAGGATGGCCTGACCTGGACGTTCCATCTGCGCAAAGGCGTTCAGTGGATGACCGCCGACATGGAGGAGTACGGCGCAGAGGTCAAGGCGGACGACTTCGTCTACTCTGCCAGCCGCGTGCTTGACGGCACGCTGGAGCAGGTCTCCAAGACGAGCGACATTCTCTATGTGATCAAGAACGCGGAGGCTTACTTCAACGGCGAGTGTGCGTGGGAAGACGTCGGCGTCAAAGCACTGGATGATTACACGTTGCAGTATACGCTCGAAAAGCCGGTAGCGTACTTCGAGTCGATGCTCTCGTATGTGTGCTTCATGCCGTGCAACCGCGAATTCGGCGAGATGATGGGCCCGGACTTTGGCACCGGCAATTGCTCCATTCTCTACTGCGGCGCGTACATCCTCACCGAGTGGGAGCCCAACGCCCGCCGCATCCTCACGCGTAACCCCACCTATTGGGATATCGAGGACATCCATATTGAGGAGATCAACGAGACATTCAACTCCGAAGCGGATATGCTCAGCGCGGAGCTGTTCAAGCGTGGCGAGATCATGACGGCCTCGCTGACCGCTTCCGAGGCGCAGACCTGGCTGGATGATCCCGAACTGTCCCAGATGTTGCGTCCGAGCCGCGCCGCGTTCAACTACTCCTATTGGTATGCGTTCAACTTCTACATTCAGGCGGCGGACGGCAGCTACACCTATCCGGAAGAGTATGATCCGGAGAATTACCTGCAGGCCGCACAGAACAAGAATTTCCGCAAGTCGATCTTCCACGGCTTTGATCGTGTGAATGCGATGATGACGAAGGTGTCCGATGAGGCGTCTGCGCGCAGCCTGCTCATCAACACCATCACCCCTCCGGGCTTCGCCACCGGCGCCGGCGAGTACACGCTGACCGGAAGCCTCGAGGCGATCACCAATACCGACTCCTTTAATCCGGATCTCGCGCTGGAATACAAGCAGAAAGCTGTCGAAGAGCTCACCGCGGCGGGCGTGACGTTCCCGGTTGTGCTCTATATGCCGTACAACACCGGCGACGCCAGCCTGACCCAGCGCGCGCAGGTTGTGGAACAGCAGCTGGAGAAACTGCTTGGCAGCGACTATATCGACATTGTGCTCGATGGGTATGCCAATGACGATTATCTGAACTCCACGCGCCGCGCGGGCAACTATTCCTTCATGGAAGTCTATTGGGGCCCGGACTACGCCGATCCGTATACGTTCACCGATCCGTTCCGCGTGTCTCAGATGTATGCGTATCTGTTCATGGCGGATGGACTGGGCACGCCGGCGACGGCGGATACGCCCGGCGCCAAGCAGGACCGCCTGGGCGGTTACTGGACGGATCTGGTCTATGACTCAATGGTCGAACCGGCGTCGGATGAGCAGGATCTGGCCAAGCGCTACGAAATCCTGGCTGAGGCTGAGGCTTGGCTGATTGAGGAAGCTTACGTGATTCCGTTCTGCATGGATGGCGGCGGATACGTGGCGAGCTATCTCAATACGTTTGAGTCCCAGCATGCGCCGTTCGGTGCGTCGGAGAGCCGCTACAAGTATCAGTGGATCTACGAGACGCCCTTCGGCATGGACGAATATGAAGTGCTGCTGGCGGAATGGGAAGCCGAGCGCGAGGCGCGCCTGGCGGCCCTGGAAGAGTAACCGGACGATTTCGGGGGGCAGAGCGGGTCATGCCCGCTTTGCTCCCTCTTTCCGATTTGGAATTGGGTGGGCCAATCGACCGGTCCATCGACGAACGCTTGCGGGTATAAGCGCTCATCGATGCGCCGGGGGTGCGGTTTTAAAGGAGGAAAAGACTTGCTGAAATACGTCCTGAAGCGCTTGAGCGCGGCCATCGTTTCGATGTTCATCGTCATCACGGTGGTGTTTTTGCTGATGCGCCTGATGCCTGTGGAAGGATACTTTGGCGGGCGCGCGGACTCGATGACAGAAGAAAACAAGCAGCGAATTCTTGAAAACATGGGTTTGCTCGATCCCTGGTATGAGCAGCTGCTCAACTTTTACAACGATTTGATTCATCTGGACTTTGGCCGCTCCGTAACGCTTCAACCCAACACGCCGGTGGTCAAGATCCTCGGCAAAAAGCTTCCGTATTCTGTGGGCTTTGGCCTGGGCGCGATTGCCATTTCGCTGGTGTTGGGCTGTTCGCTGGGTGTGCTCATGGCCAGAAGACAGCGCGGTTTCTGGGATAAGATCGGCACGGGTTACATCGTGTTCATCAATGCCGTGCCGCCGATTGTCTATTATCTGATGATCCAGATTTCTGTGACAGCGGCCACACCGTTGCCCATGCTCTTCAATGAGCGCAAGCCGCTGAGCTTTGTCCTGCCGCTGATCTGCATGGCATTGGGGCCGACGGCCAACTATGCCATGTGGATTCGCCGCTACATGGTGGATGAACTCAACCGCGATTATATCAAGCTTGCGCGCGCCAAGGGCATGCCCAACAACAAGATCATGGTCCGGCATGTCATGCGCAACGCGTTCATCCCGCTGGCGCAGTACCTGCCCAGCACCATCCTGTTCACGATTTCTGGTTCCATTTATGTGGAAGCGCTCTTTTCAATCCCGGGCATGGGCGGTTTGCTGATCAATGCCATTCAAAAGCAGGATAATCCGCTGGTGCAGGCCGTTGTGCTGATGTATGCCGTGATGGGCGTATTTGGCCTGTTGCTTGGCGATATCGCCATGGCGATCTGCGATCCGCGAATCAGCCTGAGCAGGAAGGGAGGCAGCCGCTGATGGCAAAAAAAGAACGTTGGGAGAATGTGGTTCCTCCTGTTTTGGAGACCACGCCGGGATATATTCCCGATGCGCTCTTTGAGCGCGCGCCATATGACCCGACGGCGGGGGAGAAGGGCGGCTATTCCAATTATTCCTATTGGGGATCGACGCTGCGCGCCTTCCGCAAAAACAAGGTGGCCATGTTCTTCTTATGGGTGCTGATTGCTTTGCTGGTGTTTACATTTGTACAGCCTTTGCTTCCAGGCCAGCGCGATCCGAACCTGATTAACAACGACCCCGAAACCGGCTACATGCTCAAGAATCAGCCGCCCTCCAGCGAGTTCTGGTTTGGCACCAATGCCATCGGCCAGGACCTGTGGGCGCGCATTTGGAGTGGCACGCGCACTTCGCTGTTCATCGGTGTGGTTGTCGCGTTCTTTGAGGCGCTGATTGGCATCGTGATGGGCGCGATCTGGGGCTATGTGCGCAAACTCGACCGCCTGTTCACCGAGATTTACAACGTCATTGACAACATCCCCACGACGATCATCCGCATGCTCTTTGCCTACATGATGCGTCCTTCGCTGTTCACGGTGACGTTTGTCATGTGCCTGACGGGCTGGTTTTCCATGGCGCGCTTTATCCGCAACCAGATCGTCATCATTCGCGACCGGGAATACAACCTGGCTTCCCGCTGTCTGGGCACGCCGACGACCAAGATCATTACCAAAAACCTGCTGCCGTACATGGTGTCCGTCATCATGCTGCGCATGGCGCTGGCTGTGCCGGGAGCCATCGGCACGGAAGTGTTTTTGACCTATATCGGCCTGGGCCTGCCGGTGACCATCCCCTCGCTGGGCAACCTCATCAACGAGGGCAAACAGGTGATGCTCAATGGAACGCTGGTCTATCAGCTGTATTATCCGGCGATCATCATTTCGATCATCACCATCGCGTTCTATATGATTGGCAACGCCTTTTCGGACGCGGCTGATCCCAAGAACCATGTCGAGTAAGGAGGGCGGATTGTATGGAAAACAATGTTGTGCTCTCCGTGCGCGATTTGGTTGTGCAGTTTACGCTGCGGGGTCAGGTGCTCACGGCGATTCGCGGGGCTTCGCTTGATCTGTACAAGGGCGAGAGCCTGGCGATCGTCGGAGAGAGCGGCTCGGGCAAGAGCGTTTTCACCAAGTCGTTCATGGGTATGCTCGACAAGAATGGAAGCATCAAGAGCGGAGAAATCCTCTACGACGGCATGGATCTGGCGAAATTCAAAACCGAAGCCGACTGGCTCAAAATCCGCGGCCATCGCATCGCCATGGTCTTTCAGGACCCGATGACGGCGCTCTCGCCGCTGGTGACAGTCGGGCGGCAGATTGCCGAAACGTTGGAGCTGCATCAGGGGTTGCGCGGGCGCGCAGCCAAGGAAAAGGCGATTGAGATTCTGCGCGACGTGGGCATCACCAATCCGGAGCGGCGTTACAAGCAATACCCGCATGAGTTTTCCGGCGGCATGCGCCAGCGCGTGGTAATTGCGATCGCGGTGGCCTGCAATCCGGAAATCCTGATTTGCGACGAGCCAACGACCGCGCTGGACGTGACAATTCAGGCGCAAATCCTGGATTTGCTTCGCGACCTGCAAAAGCGCTATGGCCTGACGGTCATTTATATCACGCACGACCTGGGCGTGGTCGCCAGCGTGTCCGACCGGATTGCGGTCATGTATGCGGGCGACATCGTGGAGATCGGCCGCAGCGACGAGATTTTCTATGATCCGCGCCATCCGTATACCTGGGCGCTGCTCTCTTCGCTGCCGCAGCTGGGCGAGCGCGGCGAGGATTTGTTCGCCATCGCCGGCACGCCGCCGAACTTGTTCCGCCCGATCAAGGGCGATGCCTTTGCGCCGCGCAATCCGTATGCGCTGAAGGTGGATTTCCAGTACAGGCCGCCGTACTTTGACGTCTCCCCGACGCACAAAGCGCGCACCTGGCTGCTCGATCCGCGCGCGCCGAAGGTTGAACGGCCGAAGAATCTGGATCGTATCCGCGAGATGGGAGGGTTCATCCATGAGTAAGACGGATGTGCTCCTGAGCGCACGCGACATCAGCGTCACCTTCGGCAAGGGACACAAGGCGTTTCAGGCGGTCAAACATGTGAGCTTTGACATTTACAAGGGCGAAACGTTCGGCGTTGTCGGCGAGAGCGGCTCGGGCAAAACGACGATTGGGCGCGCGATCATGCGCATTCAGCCGCTTTCCTCGGGCGAGATCTGCTACAATGGCGAACGCATCAGCGGCAGCATCTCCCGTGAGCTGGATCAGGAGATGACGCGCAAGATCCAAATGATCTTTCAGGACCCCATGGCTTCGCTCAACGAGCGCGCCAAGGTCGAATACATCGTGGCGGAGGGCCTTTACAACGTCTCGCATGGCGTCAGCCACGAATATGTACACGAAGCGGTTTCCCGCGCGCTTTCGGACGTCGGACTTTTGCCGGAGTTTGCCAGTCGTTTCCCGCATGAGTTTTCGGGCGGCCAGCGCCAGCGCATCGGCATTGCGCGCGCGCTGATCATGCAGCCGGAGTTCATCGTCGCGGATGAACCGATTTCAGCGCTTGACGTCTCCATCCGTGCGCAGGTGCTCAATCTGCTGCAAAAGCTCAAGCGGGAGCGCGGATTGACGTACCTGTTCATCTCCCATGATCTGTCGGTCATGCGCTTCATCTGTGACCGCATTGCCGTGGTGCATCTGGGCGAGATCGTGGAGCTGGCGGACACGGATACGCTCTACCGCCATCCGCTGCATCCGTATACGCGCGCGCTGCTTTCGGCCATTCCGGTGCCGAATCCCGAGGTTGAGAAGAAGAAAAAACTGCTCGTATATGATCCGTCCATGCACGATTACTCGAAGGAAAAACCGACCTTCGTTCAGATCGAGCCGGGCCATTACGTGCTGGCCAACGGGCCGGAGCTGGAGACATACCGCGAGCGCCTGGCCAAACAGGACTAAATACAACGACGCGACATGGTTCATGCCATGTCGCGTTGTTTGGTGTTTCTCCAAAAGAGAATTTAGGGTTGCCCGTATCGGGGTGAAGCCGGGCGTTGCAACAGTCCGGCGAGTCCGGAGCGCATTCAAAAAAGCCGTCCCCATCGCAGGCTGTCATGCTGCTTGCGATGGGGGCGGCTTTTGCTCTGTGGGTGGCAGTCAGAGAAAACTGTATCAGTGCGAATCCTTGAGCGTTTCAACCTCGCGCATCCATACGCCCATCTGCGCGTCGGACGGCATGCGCCAGTCGCCGCGCGGGGACAGGCTGACCGAACCGACCTTCGGCCCGTCGGGCATGCAGGAGCGCTTGAACTGCTGGCTGAAGAAGCGGCGAACAAACGTTTCCAGCGCCGAGAGGATCTCTTCCTGGCCATATTGCCCGTCGAATGCCTGCGTGGCCAGCGCCAGGAGCTTTGCGGGCGCGGCGCCGCTGTCCATCACGTGAAAGAGGAAGAAGTCGTGCAGCGCATACGCGCCCAGCGTCTCCTCGGTGCGCTGGGTCAACTCGCCCTCTTTGCCGGGGATCAGCTCGGGGGAGATGGGCGTATCGATGATGTCCTGCGCGATGGCCTGCACTTGCGCGCCCAGCTTGGCGGCACAATGGCGCACGAGGGCGCGAATGAGCGTCTTGGGCACGGAGGCATTCAGGTTGTACATGCTCATCTGGTCGCCGCCATAGGTACACCAGCCCAGCGCCAGCTCGCTCAGGTCGCCTGTGCCCAGCGCCAATGCACCGGATTTGTTGGCGTAGTCCATCACGATCTGTGTGCGCTCGCGGGCCTGGCTGTTTTCATAGCAGATGTCGTGCACTTCGGCGCTCTGGCCGATGTCCGCGAAGTGCTGGGTGACAGCCGG
>CALVTV010000189.1 GCA_944363005.1 uncultured Clostridia bacterium
TGCGTTCCTTCTTCGGTGATTAAGACGCGATGGATCATGCCATACTGCGTGTTGTTGTTGTCCCACCAGGATGGGTTGAGCTGACCGCGCCGGTTGCCGTAGTCGCCCGGTGAGGTAAACGTGCCGATGCGCTGATGATTGAGCCAGATGGTGATGTCCGAACGCCAGTCGGAGTTGTAGCCAGGCGCTTCGGAACACAGCTCAAAGGAGAATTCAATCATGCGAGGCGGCGTGTTGCGGCGCAGAAACCGGCTGAAAAAGCGGTATTCCAGGTACCCGACCGTGAACCAGAGCAGCTGGGCCTGCGTGTGCTCCGGAAGAAAAAAGCCGTAGGGGCTGTCTTCCTGCGAGATATAGGCGTTCTCCGAAATGATGCCGCAGGGGGCATCTACCTTGAAGTCGCAGTAGTTGCCGATGGGCATGCGCACGGTATACACGTCCTCCGTGCTGGTATTGCCGATATTCTTGAGCTGCATGAACAGGCTGTCCACCTTGAGCGCGCAGAGCTTCTGCGCGCCGCGGACGCCTGGCGTGGACTTGGAGATGACCAGGCCCGCTTTTTCCAGAATGTTCACGGCTGTAGCCGTAGAGGAGAGCGGAACCTGCAAACGCTGGCACAGTTCGCTGATGTTGAGCGGCTTTTCGTCCAGAAGCGCCAGAATTTTCAGCCGGAGGGGGGAGGCCATGGCGTGGCAAATGGATGCAACCTGATCGACGTTGCCAATATCGAGTACGAGTTTTTCCTTCATGGCCTTCACCCTTTTGCTGGCAATATATCCCACATTTTACCACAAAATGCGAAGAAAAGCAAACCCTTGCGAGAGATCACCAGCCCTTGACCTGATCGTTGATGGCGCGGATGATCTGGGGGGCAATCTTGTAGCGGCGGTCGTAGGTCAAAAGGCCGTTGGTCTCCTGCTCGACGTCGGAAAGCTGCGTGTAGCAGAAGCCGAACAGCGCCTGCGAGCGGCCGATGGCTTCGAGAATGCGGCGGTATTCCTGCACGAAAGTCTCTTCACCGGCGACCTGCGTGTATCCCCAGGCGTGCTCGGTACTGTTTTGCAGCGAGATTCCGCCGAACTCGGTGAGCAGGATGGGCGCGCCGTCGTAGGCGAAGCCGTTGGCATAGATGGGCCGGTTGGCGGGCATGTTGCGCAGCAGGCTGTCCTGCGTACGCAGTCCCTCTTCGAAGGCGGCGTGCGCTTGCTTGTCCTGCGGTTCGCCGTGCGTGTAATTGTGAATGGCGCAAATGTCGCTGACGGTCATCTCCCATCCGTCGTTGCCGACAACCAACCGCGTGGGGTCCAGCGCCTTGCACAGGTGATACAGGGCTTGCGCCAGGGCCTGATGCTGGGGATTGCGTGCGATTTCGGGAACGCCCCAGCTCTCGTTGATCGGCACCCAGGCGACGATACAGGGGTGGTTGTAATCGCGCATGACGGCCTCGCCCCATTCGGACATCAGGCGGCGAACGCTGTCGGGACTGAAACTGATACAGGAACCAATTTCGCCCCAGACGAGATAGCCCAGTCTGTCCGCCCAGTAGAGGAAGCGCGGATCTTCGGCTTTCTGGTGCTTGCGGCAGCCGTTGAAGCCCATGGCCTTTGCCATCTCAATGTCCCGGCGCAGCCCCTCGTCGTCGGGCGGCGTCATCAGGGAATCGGGCCAGTATCCCTGGTCCAGCACGAGCTTTTGGTAGTACGGCTTGTTGTTGAGATAGACTTTGCCTTCGCGCGTTTCGATCTTGCGCATGCCGAAGTAGCTGCGCACCTGGTCGAGCGTTTCGCTGTTTGAGACGAGCCGGGCTTCGACATCAAAGAGCGTCGGGGATTCGGGCGACCAGCACCAGCCCGCGTGGTGGAAGTTGCTGCGGAAGATATGCCCCGAAAACAGATCCACGCTCACGCGGCCGGTCTCTTCCTGAAGCGTCGTGGAGAGGCTATGCAACAACTGGCCATGCAGGGAGAGGTTCAGTTCCAGTTGGCATCCGGTAGCGCCGGGGCAGGCATAGGCGATTTCAACGCTTCCCTTGTCGATATCGGGCGTAAAGCGCAGGGAATCGATGTGCCGGGGATGCACGGGCTCCAGCCACACGCTTTGCCAAATGCCCGTGGTGCGCTTGTACCAGATGGAATCCGGATCGGGCAGCCAGTACTGCTTGCCGCGCGGGATGGTTTCATCCTGCCATGGGTCGAACACTTCGACGCGCACGTCCTCCGTGTTCCAGGTGAGCGCGCAGGTGATGTCCAGCGAAAAGCCGATGTTGCCGCCGACGTGGCCTCCGACGTGCCGCCCGTTGACGTAGACCTCGCAGGCATAATCGACGGCGCCGAAGTTCATGCGGACGGACTGCCCCCGCCAAGCGGCCGGCACCGCGAACGTGCGGCGGTAGCTGACGTGATCGCAGGGACGGTTGGTGTCGATACCGCTGAGGCGGGATTGATAGGCAAAGGGAACCTGAATGGTTTGCCAGTCCTCCTGTTCAAAGCGGAAGTTCCAAGCGCCGTTGAGACAGAGCCATTCGCTGCGTTCGAACTGGGGGCGGGGGTAGCGGTTTACTTCTGCCATTGTACGATGATCCTTTCTTCGGTTTCTGTGACGGGCAGGATGATGGGGGATTCGTGCCCATGCGCGCTGTCGTTGGCGTGGGAGACGAGGCGGAGCTTCCCGTTCAGGTCGTAAAACAGCGCGGAGTGGCCCACGTCCCGGTCAAGGATGAGCTCCGGCAAGTGGCGCCACGGGCCTTCGATGCGCCCGCTGTCGCTGACAAGGCCTGCGATGACATAGCCGCCGCAGCCGCCGATTTCCGCCTTTGAGTAGCTGGACCACGTCATCAGCAGCTTGCCGCCGGGCAGCCTGTGAAAGAACGGCGCGTCGGTGAGCAGGCCGGTCTTGCTGACGCGGTCGTCGCGCATCAGGCGAATCCAGGGAAGATCGTCCTTTTCGGTGTCCACGATGGTGATGGGCTCTACATCGAGTGTTGCGCTCAGGTCCTCACGCATCGGGAGCGCCTTGATCTTGCCGTAATACAGCTCGGTCCATTCGTGGCAGAAGGCGATGTACGGTTTTCCGTCGCCGTCAACGAACAGCGTGCCGTCCAGGCACTCGTGCCCTTTGAGCGTTACATGGCCGTCGCTCAGCGGAGTAAACGGCCCTTCCGGTTTGTCGGCAACGAGCACGGCTGTGCCTCGATCCTCGCCGATGCCGCCTTTGAATGTGGCGAACATGTAGTACTTCCCGTGATAGCGGTGCACCTCGGGCGCCCAATAGTGCTTGACGCCCCAATAGCCGCGGGGCGGATTGAACGCCATATACGGACCAAAAAATGTTTCCAGATCCTCGGATACGTAGAAGTCGAAATACGGGTCGATGTTGGCGGCGCCGTCTACGACGTCCATGTTCGTACCGTAGAGGAAGTACAGCCCGCGCTCGTTATCGGTGTAAATAAAGGGGTCGCGCATGCGCAGCTCGTGAAGCTTTCGGGGCGCGGGCGGGTTGGGGGTGGGCGTCAGATCACTTAATACCAGCATTGAGATTACTCCTTACCAGATGTTTGTTCAAGAGGAGGAAGAGCAACAGCGCCGGCAGCACGGCCAGCAGCGTGGCGGCCATCATCAGGCCGGGATTGACGAAGTTGGAACCGAGGACAAGAGAAGCGATGCCCGTGGTGAGCGTTTTCATCTCGTTGGAGGTGACCACCAGGCTGGGCCAGAGGTAATCGTTGTACACGGCCAGGAAGGTGATCAGGCCCAGCGTCAGGATGATGGGCTTGAGCGAGGGCAGAACGATGCTGGAGAATACGCGCATCGTGCTTGCGCCGTCCACATAGGCGGCTTCTTCCAGTGTGACCGGGAAGTCCATGAGAAAATTGTAAATCAGGAACACACCGGTTGCGTTGGCGGAATAGGGGAGGATCAGCGGAATGTACGTGTTGATCAGCCCCGCCTGCTTGAACAGATAAAAGGAGGGGAAGAGCGTGACGATGCCCGGAATGGACATGATCCAGATCAACATATTGACCAGCGCGCGCTTGCCGGGCATGTTCAGCCGGGCGAGCGCATACGCGCCCAGGCAATCCACGAGAATGACCAGTGCCGTAGCCGCGACGGTCACAAACGCGGTGTTGCCCATCCAGCTGAAAATCGGGGAATTGGCGCTGTCACTGATTACGCTGACGTAGTTCTCCATCGTCCAGACGGAGGGAAGCAGTTTGGAGGAGCCGATGGATTCGGAAAGCCCCTTGAAACTGGTGAAGAACAGGAACAGCATCGGGATCAGGAACAGAAAAGCGAGTGCGCTCGCCACGAGGATCAGGACGGCGCGCGAGAGTTTCTTCTTGCTCATGTCACTTGACCTCCCGGACTTTTTCTTCGCGCTGCGTCAGGCGCTGTACCATGGCCAGCAGCATGACGATGACACCCATCACCAACGCCATGGCGCTTCCAACGCCCAGATTGTTGTTGTTGAATATGGTTGCGCTGATTTCGGCAATCAGCGTGCTGGTGCTGTTGCGGGGGCCGTTCTTGGTGATCAAGGCGGACTGCCCATACATATTAAACGATGCGATGATGGAAGTCAACGTGACATACCCCATCACGGGACGGATGTTGGGCAGCGTAATCCGAAAGAGCTTCTGGATGTAGTTGGCGCCGTCCACGTCGGCCGCCTCATACATCGAGGTGTCGATGCTGTTGAGCGCGTTGATGAAGAGGATCATGTTGTAACCCACGGTCCACCACACCGTAGCCAGCACCAGCGAGATCCAGGCATAGGGCTGCGTTTCCAGCCACTGGATGGGCTGCAGGCCCAGGCTGGTGAACACGCTGTTGATGTAGCCGCCGTTGCCATTAAAGAGCCACTTGAACACGGCCGCTACCGCCGTGACGGAAATGGCATAGGACATGAAGTATGTGGTGCGGTAAAAGGGTTTGGAGCGCTGGGGCAGGCTTTCCACAATCAGCGCCAGGATGAGCGCGACGATGACCAGCGCGGGAACGCTTGCCACAACAAAGATCACCGTCTGCGAAAGGCCGCGGAAGAACGACTCGAAGTACAGCGAGTCGGGGGAGAAGATTTTAACGTAGTTTTCAAGGCCTACGAAACCGCGGTTGCCCTTGGTCAGGGAGAATTTGCAAAGGCTCATGTAGACGCCGTAGACAAACGGAAGCAACCAGAAGATGGCAAAGCACAGCGCATAGGGGGCAAAGAAGAGCAGCGCTTCGCTTCTTTTCCTTTTCATGCGGGATACT
>CALVTV010000190.1 GCA_944363005.1 uncultured Clostridia bacterium
CGGGTCGTTGGCCTGGCTGCCCCGCTGGGCGGCAAGCGCCATGCCGTCCCCGAACTCCACGGCCTTGACGGCGGGAATGCTCAAAAGCAGCTGCGCGGTCACGCTCTCCACGGAGCCGAAGAAGGGCGAACCGATGCCGGCGGGCACGCCGGTTGCCGCGCACTCGATGATGCCGCCGACGCTGTCCCCATCCCGGCGGGCGGCTTCGACGGCCTCGCGCATGGGCGCTTCCTGGCCGGGATTGAGCAGCGCAAAGCGACGTTCGCGCAGGGCGCGCAGCGTTTGCGCGTCCACGAGCACAGGGTCAAGCGGCGTGTCGCAGACCCCGGCGATGGCGGCGATGTGTGCGCCGATTTCGACACCCTTGGTGGCGAGCAGCTGCCGCGCGATGCTTCCGGCAAAGACGAGCGGCGCGGTGATGCGCCCGGAAAAGTGACCGCCGCCGCGAGGGTCCGCAAAGCCGCGGTATTTGACATGCCCGGCGTAATCGGCGTGACCGGGGCGCATTTTGGTCTGAAGCTGCGCGTAGTCGCCAGAGCGGGTGTTTGTATTCTCAATGAGCCCGCAGAGCGGCGTGCCGGTCGCGCGCCCCTTGAACAGGCCGGAGACGATGCGCACGCGGTCGGGTTCCTTGCGGCTGGTGGCGGTGGGGTCGTTGCCGGGTGCGCGACGGGCCATGTCCCGGGCAATGGCTTCTTCGTCGATCGGCGTGCCTGCGGGGATGCCGTCGATCACCATGCCGATGGCCGGGCCGTGGGATTCCCCGAAGATCGAAAGCCGAAAGTGCTCTCCGAATTGTCCTCTCATCGCGCAATTCCTCCCAACGAGGCGTATTCTTCCCAGAAGGCCGGGGCCGATTTCGCGACAGACTGCGCGTCGGTGATGGCGATTTCGCCGTCGCTGAGCGCCGCTACCACGGCCATGGCCATGACGATGCGGTGGTCGTTGCAGCCCTCGACGCTTGCGCCGTGCAGCCGCGTCCCGCCGCGGATGACGAGCCCGTCCGCGAGCTCGCGCACATTGGCGCCGCAGGCAGTCAGCGCATGGGCGATGGCGCTGAGCCGGTCGCTCTCCTTGATGCGCAGGCGCGCCGCGCCGGTGATGCGGCTGGTGCCCTGTGCGCCTGCCATGGCGACGGCGAGCACGGGCGTGAGATCCGGCACCTGCGAGACGTCCACGTCCGCGGCGTGCAGAGCCGAGGGAAAGACGGTCAGTCCATCGGGGTGCGATTCGATGCGCGCGCCCATGGAACGCAAAATGTCCACGATGGCGCGGTCGCCTTGGGCACTGTGTTCATCCAGGCGGCGCAGGGTGATCGGGCCCGCGTGGCCGAGCGCGCCCGCAACCAGATAGAAGGCGGCATGGCTCCAGTCGCCTTCTATGGCGTATGTGCCGGGGGAAACAGGGGTCTGTCCGCCGGGAATGCGCAGCATCTGTTCGTCCTGCCAGTAGGACGCGATGTCGAAGGCCGCCTGTACGCGGCGCGTCAGTTCGACATAGGCGCGGGATTCCAGCGGCGTGGTGATGCGAATGACGCTCTCGCCGTCGAGCTGGGGCAGGGCGAGCAGCAGGCCGGTGATGAACTGGCTGCTCACGTCGCCCCGAAGCGCGAATTCGCCGCTTTGCAGCCGTCCTTCGACAGTCAGCGCATCGCCGGAGAGCGACCAGCGCACGCCACGCGGCACGAAGAGCTGTTCGTAAACGTCCAGCGGGCGCTGCATCAGCCTTCCATGCCCGATCAGGCGCACAGGACCGCGCCCGTCGAGCGCCAGCGGAATGAAGAAGCGCAGCGTCGAGCCGGATTCCCCGCAATCGAGCGTGCGCAGGGCGGGCACGGTTGAACAGCCCAGGCCCAGCGCTTTGGCGCAGGCGAGCGTCGCCTCGATATCCCTGGAGTGCTGCAAGGGGGCCAATTCCGTGGGCGCTTCGCACAGCGCCGCCATCATCACCGCGCGGTGGGAGGCGGACTTGCTTGGCATCACGTCGAGCGTGCCGCTGAGCGAAGCGGGGGAAACGGTCTTGATCATGCGCGCCTCCTTTACAGCAGGTCGCGCAACTGCGCGACGGTCAGCGGAACGCCGGTGCAGGAGCCGATGTCCGTGAGCAACACGGTGCGCACGCTGGCTCCCACGGCCTTTTTGTCCAAGGCCATCGTTGCGGCCAGTGCGTCGGGCGAAAGGCCATCGGGCCGCTCGGTCATCAGGCCGTATGCCTGCAAAAGCCGCTTGATGCGTTCGCTGCAACCTGCGGGCGTCACGCCCAGGCGCTCGCCCCAACGCGCGGCAGCAACCATGCCGATGCTCACGGCCTCGCCGTGCAGCAGCGTGCCGTATCCCATGGCGTTTTCAAGCGCATGGGCGAGCGTGTGGCCGAAGTTCAGCTGCATGCGCACGCCGTGGTCGAGCGGATCCGCCTGCACGTACTGCGCCTTGATTTCGCAGCAGCGGGCGATGACTTCGTCAAGAACCGGCTGGAGCGCTTCCCGCGAGCCAAGCGATTCAAGACGTTCAAACAGCGCCCGGTCGGCGATGCAGCCGTATTTGATGACCTCGCCCAGCCCGGCACCGACCTGACGCGCGTCGAGCGTCTTCAGCGTGTCGCAGTCGATGAGCACCAGTTCGCGTTGATACAACGCGCCCAGCAGGTTTTTTCCCCGTGGGTGATTGACGGCGACCTTGCCGCCTACGGAGGAATCCACCTGGGCAAGCAGCGTGGTGGGCACCTGAATCAGATGGACGCCGCGCAGATACGTACAGGCGGCATAGCCCGCGATGTCACCCACGACACCGCCGCCCAGCGCGACCACGAGGTCGGCGCGGGTCAGGTGCGCGTCGAGGAAGGCATCGTACAGGCGCAGCAGCTGTTCGGGACACTTGGTCGTCTCACCCGCGGGCAGCGCAAACAGGCTGGTGGTGACACCCGCCCCAGAAAGCGCGGCGAGCATCGTCTCCCCGTAGAGCGGGGCGGTGTTCTCGTCCGCGACGACGACGGCGCGACGCCCGTTGTAAGGGGCGAGCAGCGGCGCGCAGGTTTTGAGCAGGCCGTGGCCGATGTGAATGTCGTATGGCGTGGGCTGACTGGGCACTTGGACGGTGACGGTGGGCATGGCGAAACCTCCTGTCTTTCAGGTGAAGAGCGGCGTCTTGGAGGGCGCCGGGCTGCGCAGTTTGTCAAACGCTTTTTTGCGGTCGCTGGAGACGGTCAGCCGCTCCAGCAGCGCTTGCCGGTCGTCCGCGCGCAGCAGCGCGCTGTATTCCTGCAGCTTGCCGGTCAACTCGTCCGTCAGCGCGGCAAGCGTTTCCCGGTTCGCCCAGAATAACTCGCACCAGAGGTTCGGATCGAGCGCAGCGACGCGCGTGGCGCCGCGGAAGGAATTGCCCTCGAAGCCGTAGCTGTCAAAGAGCAGGTGCTGGTCGCACAGCGCCAGCGCCATCACGTGCATGAGCTGGCTGGTGTAGGCGATGCGCTCGTCGTGCGCCTCCGGCGTGGTGTGCACGATGTCGCTACACCCCATGGCCGTGACCAGTTGCTCCATCAGGTGAACGCTTTCGGGCGGCGTCGTCTCGTCCGGGGTCAGGATGTAGTGGCTGCCGCGGAACAGGTCGGCGCTGGCGTTGAGGAAGCCGCCGCGTTCGCGCCCGGCCATCGGGTGCCCGCCCAGATAGGTGAAGGACCGGTCCTTGACGGCGAGCACGGCTTCATGCAGCGGCCGCTTGACGCCGCAGACGTCGGTCAGCAGCGCGCCCGGCGCGATGCGATGGGCCTGTTCGCGCACGAAGTCCGCTGCGGCCTGCGGGTGCAGGCAGAGCACGACGACCTCCATCTCCTCGATGGGCGCGTCGGCGGCATCCTTCCAGCAGGCGCGCACAGCGCCGCGCGAGAGCGCCTCAAATCGCGTCACGTCGTCGCAATCGACGGCGTAGAGCTCCAGTTCCGGATTAGCGCACAGGGCGAGCGCCATGCTGCCGCCGATGAGCCCCAGGCCGACAAACATCATCTTCATCGCGTTTCCTCCTTATGGTGTGCGGCTGCGGCATCAGAGCGAACGCTCGACGATCGGCGCAAGCGCGCTGATCTTGCCAACCAGCTGCGCGAACTCCGGCGGGGTCAGGCTCTGCGCACCGTCGCACAGCGCGCGCGGCGGGTTGTTGTGCACTTCAATGATGAGGCCGTCCGCGCCCGCGGCGATCGCCGCCAGCGACATGCGCTCCACCATCCAGTTCAAACCGGTCGCATGGCTCGGATCCACGATCACCGGCAGGTGCGAAAGCCGCTTGACCGCCTGCACGGCGGAGAGGTCGAGCGTGTTGCGGGTGTACGTCTCAAAGGTGCGGATGCCGCGCTCGCAGAGGATGACATTCGGGTTGCCAGCGGCCATGATGTATTCTGCGCTCATCAGCCATTCGTAGACCGTCGCGGAGAGGCCGCGCTTGAGCAACACGGGCTTGCGGGTCTGCCCCAGTTCGGTGAGCAGGTCAAAGTTCTGCATGTTGCGCGCGCCGACCTGAATGACATCCACCCGCCGGTCGAATTCCTCCACCAGCTTCGGGCTCATGATCTCCGTGCAGATGGGCATGCCCGTGAGCGCCTTGGCCTGTTCCAGCAGCGCCAGGCCTTCGAGCTTGAGGCCCTGGAAGGCATAGGGCGAGGTGCGCGGCTTGTACGCGCCGCCGCGCAGAATCGACGCGCCGCCTGCGCGCACTTTGAGCGCGGTATCGGTGATTTGATCGTAATTCTCTACCGAGCACGGACCGGCGAACAGCGCCAGCTTGCGGCCGCCAACCGGCACGCCGCCGCAGTCGATCACGCTGTCGGTGGGATGGAACTTGCGGTTCGCCTTTTTGAACGGTTCGGAAACGGGCATCACGCGCTCGACGCCGGGCTGAATGAGGAAATCGTGCGGGTCAAGGCTGGCGACGTCGCCCAGCACGCCGAGCACCGTGCAATCGACGCCGGCGTTGCGCTGCACCTGCATGCCGTGGGCTTCCAGAGACTGGCAAAGGGAGTGAATCTGTTCTTCGGTGGCCTTGGGCTTCATGATGATGATCATGGGAGATTTCCTTCTTTCTCAATCATAATTTGTTGTGGAAATGACCGCAACGCCGGTGCCTGTGGCAGAAGCAAGTATAGAAAAAGGCCCCTGCCTGTGTGTGGCAGGAGCCTGACGATACGAGTCAGCCAAAATGGGAGCAAGCCCCATGTACATCTCATGCGCGCACGACAGCAAAACCATGACTAAAATAGCCATAGCTGCTAAATCGCACGAAAGAGAAGCTGTACATGTTGCCAACCTCCACAAAAGGATTGAAGTCAGTATACCACGCCCGGAAGCAAAACGCAAGGGGCAATGGTGAATTTTTATTCAATCGGATGGAAACGGGCGATTGAATAAAAAGGGAGCGCGGCGGTCTTTGTCAGATCTTGCGAAGGAGCTTCTTGGCGTCCTCTTTGGAAGCCAGGGCGAGGACGTGTTCGTCGCCCTTGAACAGATAGTCCGCACCGGGCATCGGATGCAGCTCGTCACCGCGCTTGATGGCCAGGATATTGATGTGATACTTGTTGCGCACGTCGAGCTCGCGCACGGTGTGTCCCGGCCAATGTGCCATCGGGGGAATCTCATAGATGGAGTATTCATCCGTCAGCTCGATGTAGTTGAAGACGTGCTCGGCGCTCAGACGCACGGCAATGCGTTCAGCGCTGTCGCGTTCCGGATAGACCACCTCGTCCGCGCCGTTGCGCAGCAGCAACTTGGCATGGATATCCCGGTTGGCCTTGGCGATGACGCGGCGCGCGCCCAGGTCCTTGAGCATGACGGTGATCAGCAGGCTGCTTTGAAAATCCGTGCCGATGCAGACAAAGCAAAGATCGAAGTTCTGCACGCCCAGCGTGCGCAGCACGCTTTCATCGGTACAGTCTGCAATTTGCGCGCTGGTGACTTCGCTGGCCAACGCGGTGACGGCGGCTTCGTCGCGGTCGACGATCATCACTTCGTTGTTCAGGCTCATGAATTTCTGGCAGAGGTGGCGGCCGAAACGGCCCAGGCCAATGACGAGAATGGATTTCATGGAAAGGCTCCTTTCTTGTGTGTCAGCCGATCAGCAGTTGGCCGGCTGGGTACTGCACGGGCGCGGGTGGGCGCCGGTGCGCGATGAGAATAGCAAAGGTCAGGCTGCCCAGGCGCCCCGCATACATCAGTCCGATGAGGATCAGACGGGAGGCGGCGTTCAGTTGGCGGGTGATGCCGGTGGTCATGCCAACGGTGTCCACGGCGGAAAAGACCTCGAGCAACACGTCGCGCAGGGGAATTTCCGGCTGCATGGCGCAGATGGCGAGTGTGGAGGCCATGGCCAGCGTGACGTAAATGACGACGATGGCGCAGGCGCGGCGCATGAGGCCGCCATCGAGCCGGCGGCCCATGACATGGATTTCGTCCTCGCGGCGGAGCATGGATGCGGCGAGCAGCAAGACCATGAGCATGGTGGTCGTCTTGACGCCGCCCGCTGTCGATCCGGGGTTGCCGCCGGTGAGCATGAGCATCATGGTCAGCAGGGCGGAGGCGTCGGTCAGCTCCGCCGTGGGAATGGTGTCAAATCCCGCGGTGCGCGGCGTGACGGCCGAGAATGCGCTGGCCAGCAGGCGTTCGCCTGTGTTCAGGTCCGCCATGGCGTGCTGATGCTCAAAGACAAAAAACAGCGCTGTGGGCACGATCACCAGAAACGCCGTGAGCAGCAGCACCAGTTTGGTGTGAAGCTGCGCATGCCGCAGGCGAAAGCGGCTTTGAACCAGGTCATCCCAGACAAAAAAGCCGATACCGCCGATCAGAATGAGCGCCATGATGACCAGGTTCACCAGCGGATCGCCTACAAAGGATTCCAGCGAGGTATACGGTCCGGAGACAGTGCCCATCAGGTCAAATCCAGCATTGCAGAACGCGGAAATCGAGTGAAACAGGCTGTATCCGACGCCGCGCACCCAGCCGAGCATTGGCACGAAGCGCACGCACAGCAGCAGCGCGCCGATGCCCTCGATGAGCGCCGTACCGATCATGGCCCGGCGAACGAGGCGGACGATGCCGCCGATGTGCAGCGAAGCGACGCTCTCCTGAAGCAGCGTGCGCTGGCGCAGGCCGATGCGCTGGCCCAGCAACATGGAGCCGAGGGCCATGACCGTCATGACGCCTAGTCCGCCGATTTGAATGCCGATGATGATCACAATCTTGCCAAAGAGCGACCAATGCGTGGCGGTGTCTACGACGACCAGACCGGTGACACATACGGCGCTGGTGGCGGTAAACAGGGCGCTCAGCGGATCGGTCATCGTTCTCGTGGCGCTGGAGACGGGCATCATGAGCAGCAACGTGATGATCAGGATGATCGCCAGAAAACCCAGCGCGATGATCGACTGCGCACTCATGGGGGCGGTTTGCCTTGCCGGTGCGCGAGGCGCAGCGCGCTGCTCACGACCGAAAGGGAACTTGTTCATGGGTATTCCTCCGTAAACCGCCCGATCTTCCGAGCGGGTTTTCGATGAAGGGGGAGCGGATGTCCCCGCTGCGCGCGAATCGCTTTTGCACGGCCAGCGCGCAGCCGACACTATTATACCAGAAAGCCGGATAAATGCAATTGAAGAATCTGCTTCTTTACGGATGCTGTGCGGGGCAGTGAGCTTGCCCGGCAATGTCCGGCCCATCCGTGGTATGATGGCATCGTCGAAAACGGCGCTCAGAGAGGAGGCGAGGGTTTGGCGCTTGAAGAGGGCGGCCACGGCCCGTGGCGGGTGCGCGACGACCGGGCCATTGAGGAAGCGCTCTTCCGCCGCGCGCACGGTTACGACGTGGAGGAAACCGTGCGGGAGGAGAGCGAAAAGTACGGTGCGAAAACCCGGGTAACGCGCTATCACATCCCGGGCGACGTGCGGGCGCAGATCTTCTGGCTGAGAAACAGGCGGCCGGAGAAGTGGCGCGACAAGCCGGAATCGGACCGGCAGCAGAAAGGGGTGATTGTACTCGACGATATCCCTTAAGGAGCTCATGGCTCCGCCGTTTCATGCGCTGCATGGCCGGATTCGTGCGGGCGAGGTGACGGAGGCCGTGCTCGCCGGCGGACGCGGCAGCACAAAGAGCTCGTTTGCGTCCCTGGAGGTGCTCTTGCGCCTTTTGCGTCAGCCGGACTGCCACGCGGTCGTGCTGCGCAAGGTGAAATCTACGCTGCGTACCAGCGTCTACGCGCAGATGCGCTGGGCGGTGGATGCGCTGGGCGCGCAGGCCTACTTTGCCTGCGGCGTCAGCCCGATGCGGATCGTCTACAAGCCTACGGGCCAGACGGTCTATTTTTTTGGCCTCGACGACCCGGGCAAGCTCAAGTCGCTCAAGGTGCCCTTCGGGCACGTCGGCGTGCTCTGGCTGGAGGAGCTGGATCAGTACGCGGGCCCGGAGGAGATTCGCAACGTGGAACAGAGCGTGCTGCGCGGCGGCGAAGGGCAGCTGGTGCTCATGAGCATGAACCCGCCGGCCAGCCCGCGCCACTGGGCAAACCGGTATTGCCGGGAGGAAAAGCCGGGGCGCGCCGTGCATCGCTCGACGTATCTGACCACGCCGCGCGCATGGCTTGGAGAGCGGTTCTTCGAAGAGGCCGAGCACCTGCGGGCGCACAACGAGCTGGCGTACCGCCACGAGTATCTGGGCGAGGTCGTGGGCAGCGGCGCGGCGGTGTTTGAAAACGTGCGCGAAGAGGAGCTGACCGATGCGCAGGTCAAGGGGTTTGACCGCGTGCTGCGGGGCATCGACTGGGGCTATTACCCCGATCCGTTCGCCTACAACGAATGCCACTACGACGCGGCGCGGCGCACGCTCTATCTCTTCGGCGAGATCACGGCGCGCAAGCTGGGCAACGCGCAGACGGCGGAACTGGTGCGCGCGCGCAACCGGGAGGAGCGGATCACCGCGGACAGCGCCGAACCCAAGTCCATCGACGATTTTCGGTCGGCCAAGTTGCCGTGCGTGGCGGCGAAGAAGGGGCCGGGCAGTGTGGAACACGGCATGAAGTGGTTGCAAAGTCTGACGGCCATTGTGATTGACCCCAAAAGGTGCCCGGACACGCTTCGGGAATTTCTCGAGTACGAATATGAGCGCGGACGCGACGGGGAAATCGAGGGCGGGTATCCGGACATGGGCAACCATCACATCGACGCGGTGCGCTACGCGCTGGAGAGCGTGATCACGCGGCGCGTGGCGCGGGTGAGCAGCAGATGACGGCGCAAGGGCGCCGGGAAGAGGAGCAGTTTGAATGATTGTACGGGACAGAAACACGCCGGTCACGGGCAAGACGGTGGCGGGCGCGATCGCGGAATTCATGCGCGACGTGCGGCCGCGGCTCAACCGGCTTTGCCGGGCTTATGAGGGGCGCGGCGCGATCACCACGCGCGTGCGCGCGCCGGGCTTGCCCAACAACCGGCTGGTGCACGCCTATGCGCGCTACATCGTAACGATGGCCTCGGGCTATCTGGTCGGCAAGCCGGTGAGTTACGACATGCGCGAGGACAACGGGGCGCTTGCCGTGCTGCGCGATGTGTACGCGGCCAGCGATATGGGCAGCGTGGACGCGGAACTGGCGGCGGATGCGTCGATCTACGGGCGGGGGGTGTGCATCTGCTATGCGGATGAGCGCGGGCGTCCCCGCGCCGCGACGCTCAGCCCCCGGGAGGCGTTTGTCGTCTACGATGACACGGTTGAACACCGTCCGCTCTTTGGCGTGCACTGGATGGAGCGCGTGGACGAGATGGGCAGGCGATGCGGCGTGAGCGTACATGCCTATACGGCCGACTCGGTGCTGGAAATTCAGGGGCGGAGCCTCGGCTCGCTCGAAGAGGAAGGCGCGTCGTCCCCGCATTACTTCGGCGCCGTGCCGGTGGTCGAATTCTGGAACAACGCGCAGGAGACGGGGGACTTTGAACCGGTGCTCTCGCTCATCGAGGCGTACGACGTGCTGGAGAGCGACCGGGTGAACGACAAGCAGCAGTTCACCGACGCGGTGCTGCTGCTGACCGGCTGCACGCTGGAAAACGACGATCCGGCCGACCCGCGCAGTCCGGCGCAAAAGCTGCTGGAGGAGCGCACGCTCAGCCTGCCGGACACGGACGCCCGGGCGCAGTGGCTCGTCAAGCAGAGCGACGAGGCGGGCGCGGAGATTCTGCGCGAAGCGCTCAAGAGCGACATTCACAAGATGAGCATGGTGCCGGACCTGACGGACGAGAGCTTTGCGGCGAACGCTTCCGGCGTGGCGATGCGCTACAAGCTGCTGGGCCTGGAACAGCTGACGGCGATCAAGGAGCGCTGGTTCCGCGAGGGACTGCGCAGCCGCCTGCGGCTGTATGCGCATTTTCTGAGCGTGCTGGCGGTCGCGGAGCTCGATCCGGAGGCGGTGGAGATGACCTTTACCCGCAGCCTGCCCGTCAACGAGACGGAAGTGGCGCAGATGGTCGCTCAGCTCGACGGCATAGCGCCGCGAAGGACACTGCTGGCGCAGCTTCCGTTTGTGGAGAACGTGGACGAAGCGCTCGCCGCGCTGGCGCAGGAACAGGCATGAGCGCGCGGCGCGCGTTGGGGCGTTCACCGCCCGAGAAAAGCGGCCGGCGCTTGCTTGATTTGATTAAAAAGAAAGGAAGGAACCCATGAAGGAGCTGAATTGGAACGGCCTGCGCGGCGTGAGCAACCTGCTTGCGCCGAAGACCGCGCAGGAGGAGGAAAAGGTCTACACGCAGGAAGAGGTGGACTTGCTGCTGGAGCAGGAGGCGGCCAAGTGGCAAGCCAGCCAGGAGGCGGCCGTGCAGGCGGCGCGCAGCCAAGCACAGACCCCTGCGGGTGGGGAGCAGCAGCGCGAGGCCGAGCTTGCGCGACGCGAGACGGAGATTGCCAAGCGCGAACTGCGCGCGCAGGCGGTGGAGCAGCTTTCCGCGCGCCAGCTGCCGGTGGAACTGGCGGATCTGCTCGATTATTCGGACGCTGAGCGTTGCGCGGCGTCGCTGGAGACGGTCGAGCGCATCTTCCGCCAGGCCGTGCAGCAGGGCGTGGAGCGGCGCATCGTGGGCAGCGCGCCCAAAGCCGGACGGGCGCAGGCGCGCAGCGGTTCTTTGCGCGACGTGATTTCAGAGCACTACAACATGTGATGACGAGGAGGAATGAAACATGGCAGTAACGCTGGCCAATGTGCGCGCGGGCGCACAGGATGCACTGAGCGCGCAGGTGATCGACGAGTTCTGCAAGTCGAGCTACCTG
>CALVTV010000191.1 GCA_944363005.1 uncultured Clostridia bacterium
GCCGGTAAGCACGCCGCGAAGGCGATCGACGCCTATATTCAGGGGAAAAAGGCCTGACGAAACCGCGCGGAGCCGTTTGCAGCGGGACGGGCAATACTGTTCTCAGATAAAAACGAGCTATAAGCGCGAGGCGAAGAAGGGGTCTGGGGACTGGTCCCCAGGCTAGGGGGATGGGGGATGAAATCCCCCATCGTTCCCATATCGCGAAGCAATTCAAGGAAAAGGAGTCAGGGAGCGAAGCGTTACCTGACGGCTGGTTATCGAATAGCCTAGTTCTATTTAAGAATAGTATAAAGCGGGATTCGCGCCAAAACAGCATAAAAACAGCGCGGGACAGGTACAAACTGCCTCGCGCTGTTGATCTTTACTGGTTTACGTCGTCGTAGGGCTTGACGGTCACGGCCTGCTTGTCGAAATCGATGAAGATCTGATAGGCGTAGTTGTCCTCGCTCGTGTCCCAGATTTCCACGAACTTCGGCGTGATCTCGATGAGGATCTCCGTGTCTTCGTGGGAATAGCGGTTGTAGCTCCCCCACAGATGCTCCTTGTACAGCGTTTCAAACCGGCGGCCCGGCTCATCGACGACCAGGCCCTTGTTTTGCGCCAGGCCCTCGACCTGCACGCCGCTCCAGCACAGGGCGACATGCGGGTTCTTGAACAGCTGCTGCGTCTTGCGGAAGTTCTTGTCGGTCTTGAAATAGATCTTGCCGTCGTAGAACAGGCAGCTCACGTTGCGGACCATCACGTAATCGTCCACCGAGCTGGCCAGGGCCATGATCTTGGAGACGCCCAGCTTATCGAACATGATGGCAACGGCCTGCTCGAAGGTGAGGTTTTTGTCGACGCTGAATTTCATATTGTTTTCCTCCTGCTTTATCAATCTTGAATGAGTTTCTTGAGCGGTGCGCTGATCTTTTTGTAAACGAGCATGGTGATCAGGCCGGTAACCGTGCAGGAAATGGTGTTAAACGGAACCACGGAGAAGAGCACAAACGTCGGAATGTTGTGGATCAGCGGGTTGACCTTCGTGCACATTTCGATGATGGCGTCCCAGTTCATGCCGTAGAGGTGGATGTAGGCGGGGAAGATCAGGTAGATGTTGGTGATGATGGCGGTGATCACGCAGGCGATGCCGCCCAGCACGATGCCGATCAGCGCGCCGCGCTTGGTTCTATGTTTGCGGTAGTAGAGGATGGCGGGGAGCACATAGGCGGCGCTGAGCAGGAATTTCTGCACTTCGCCGGTGAACATGGAGCTGGTGCCCTTGAACACGAGTTTGAGCAGAATCTTGACGCCGATGATCTCCAGCGCGCCGGCCGGGCCGAGGATGAAGCCGCCGATGAGTTCGGGCAAGGCGGAGAAGTCAAAGTCCGCAAACGGCGAGAGCACCGGCACCGAGAAGCTGAAGAACATCAGGATGAAGGCGACGGCGCCGAGCATGGCGGCGAGGGTGAGGCGATGGACTTGGGAGCGTTTCATGGTCATTTCCTCCTGTAAATAAAAATTTCCTGAAGCCAAAAGATGGATGGCCTCAGGAAATTTCCTTTTCCGGCGCGCACGCCAGCCAGGAAGATCAGTCTTTTCCCATCCGGACTGTACCGTCGGTTCCGGAATTGCACCGGATCGGCCCCCGCAAGCGGAGGTTCATGGACTATACCATCGGTCGGGATTTTCACCCTGCCCCAAAGACCATTCAGTTTTACTTCGATGCTTACTATAGACCATTGCGAAGAATTTGTCAATAGGGAATTCGTATCAGAACAAAAAAACAGCGGAGCCGCGTTCCCGGAGGGGGACACAGCCCGCTGAGTGGTTTTAATTGACGAGCTTTGCGTCGCTGAAGGGGAAGACGACCGCGCGAACATGGCCGCGGATCATCTCGCGGGGCAGCGCGCCAACCAGCGTGCTGCGGCTGTCCTTGGAGTTGTTGCGGTTGTCGCCCATGACGAAGTAGTGATCTTCCGGCACGACATACGGGCCGAAGTACGCCTCGTTTTCGGTCATGTCAAAGTCCTGCTCGACGTGTTCGCCGTCGATATACAGCTCACCGGCCACCAGCTCGATGGTTTCACCCGGCAGGCCGATGACGCGCTTGACGCGGTACTTGCCGTCCTCGGTGTTGGGGTAATCGCAGATGACGATGTCAAAGCGCTCCGGATCGCCCAGCAGGTAGTCAAACTTGGTGGCGATCATGAAGTCGCCGTCGTGCAGCGTATTGAGCATGGAACTGCCGTCCACGCGCACCGGCTCAAAGATGAACGTGCGCACCACAAACGCCATCGCTGCGGCGACGACAAAGACCATGATCCACTCAAAGATTTCCTGTTTCATGCTCTTCTTGGGTTTTTCCTTTTTCTTTGGAGTGGCCGCCGTGACAGCGTCCTTGTTTTCATCTGGCTGCGCCATGGGAAAATCCGCCTCTCTTTACATGTGAAATTCAGATGTCATCCGTCTCGTTGGTTCCTTTGACCGGCTGCGTCGCGTGCGCGAGCACTTTTTTCATGCGCTTGGTGAAATCCGCGCGATCCATCATCACGATGCGCGAACAGCCCATGCAGCGGATTTTGATATCCGCCCCGACGCGGATGACCGTCCAACGGTCGCTTCCGCAGGGATGCGTCTTGCGCATTTGCACCAGATCGCCCAGAAGCAGGGGTTCCATACGGGATACGCCTCCTTTGTGTGGACATCATGGCGTCTATTATATCAGCCCTCCGGGGCTTTTTCAAGCGGTAATCCCTGCCCGCACAATCTGATTATACGCGAAAACGGCATGAATGTCAATTATATTTTGCATTTTAAGTAATTTACTTTCCATGACGCGCGAAACAAAACCGCCGGTCAAGGTTTGCCGGCGGTCTTTGGGCGCGCTTAGCCGATTCGATGAATGCGCTCGCGAAGGCGCATCATCTTCTCGTCGGTCTGGTGGATGATGTCCGCGCATTCGCGCAGTTCGCGCATGATTTCTTCGGCATCCTCGACCTTTTTTTTTTATTGCATGTCGTGGTCGAGCGTGGCCCAGAAGTCCATGGCGATGGTCCGGATCTGAATTTCGCAGCGCACGGGCCGCACCTGATCGGAAAAATAGACCGGGATTTCAACGATCATGTGATAGCTGCGGTAGCCGTTGTCCTTGGGCTGCTTGATGTAATCCTTGACGGTGATGATCCGCACGTCGGTCTGATGGGCGAGCATGCGCGCGATTTCGTAGATGTCGTCGATGTACGCGCAAAGCACGCGGATGCCCGCGATGTCCGAGAGATGTTCGGTCATGTTTTCCACCGTCACGTCGTAGCCGAGCTTTTGCAGCTTGCGGGCGATGGAGGAGGGTTTTTTCAGGCGGCTTTCGATAAACTCAATCGGGTTGCGGCGATAGCGCACGGTCATGTCCTTGGAAAGCACTTCGAGCTTGGTGCGCATTTCAAGGATCGCGCAATGGTAGCGCATCATCACTTCCTGATAAAGGGCTTCTTCGGTAAAGACGTGTTCACTGTCCGACGGGATGATGTCCGTATCAATGGCCGTCGGTCCGCGCAGTTCATTGTTTCTCATCGTTCATTCCCGTTTCCAGGCCGCGCCGTACGCGGCAATGATAATATCTCCATTGATTGTATCATATTTTTGGGGGACTGTCTACGCGCAGTTTGTTTTGCCACAGCGCAATGCGAAAGGCCGCGCATTTTTTCTTGCCATATCGGGGAGAATGGTGTATCATAGAAAAGCCGATTGAATATCTTCGACAAAAAGAAAGAAGGGTCACGATGATTACTGCGGATATGTCCATCGCTTCCGTGATGCAGCTGGATCCGGAAGTGGCGCCCGTGTTTATGTCCTATGGCATGCATTGCCTGTACTGCCCGCACGCCTCTGCCGAGTCCATTCGGGAAGCGAGCGCGGTGCATGGCATCGACGCGGATGAGCTCGTCAAGGCGCTCAACGCCTACTTCGACAACAAGAAGAAGTAAAAAAGACCCCGTGGGTGGAAGCCCGCGGGGCCTTTTCATATTGACCGGAAGCAGAGGGGGAGGCGAGCCCAGGGCAACGCGGCTCGCCTTCTTTGGGGTTTGATACTATGCTCAGATAAAGACGAGCTATAAGCGCGAGGCGAAGAAGGGGTCTGGGGACTGAACCGGGGAACTCGCATAGTCGCGCCACAAGTGTCGCTCCTTGCGATTCCCGACGCTCCGCCAAGCTTCTCCGCCCACTGGGCGCGCCCGGCTCCGGTCCCCAGGCTAGGGGTTTGGGGGATGAAATCCCCCATCGTTCCCACATCGCGAAGCGATTAAAGGAAAAGGAGTCAGGGAGCGAAGCGTTACCTGACGGCTGGCTATCGAATAGCCCAGTTCTATTTGAGAATAGTATGCGCTCATTCGTCCAGCGGCGGCAGGTCGTCGAAGGTGTCCATTTCCGGCGTCTCCGCGTCCTCGGCGGTAGCGGCGTCCACATCCTCCGGCATCGGATCGCGGCCAAGCATTTCGTTGCGCACGAGCGCTTCGATTTCCTTGGCAATCTCCGGGTTTTCCTTGAGGTACTTGCGCGTATTCTCGCGGCCCTGGCCGATGCGCTGGTCGCCGTAGGAGAACCACGCGCCGGACTTGTGGATGATGTCCAGATTCACCGCGTTGTCCAGCAGGCTGCCTTCCTTGCTGATGCCCTCGCCGTAGAGAATGTCAAATTCCGCCGTGCGGAAGGGCGGAGCGACTTTGTTTTTGACGATCTTGGCCTTGGTGCGGTTGCCCACGACGGTCGAGCCGTCCTTGAGCTGTTCGCCGCGGCGGATGTCAATGCGCACGGAGGCGTAGAACTTGAGCGCGCGGCCGCCCGGCGTCGTCTCCGGATTGCCGTACATCACGCCCACCTTTTCGCGAAGCTGGTTGATGAAGATGCACGTGCAGTTCGTCTTGTTGACAATGCCCGTCAGCTTGCGCAGCGCCTGGCTCATCAGCCGTGCCTGAAGGCCGACAAAGGAATCGCCCATCTCGCCGTCGATTTCGGCCTTCGGCACGAGCGCCGCCACCGAGTCGATGACCACGATGTCGATGGCGCCCGAGCGCACGAGCGCCTCGCAGATCTCCAGCGCCTGTTCGCCGGTGTCCGGCTGGGAGACGTAGAGCTGGTCGATGTCCACGCCCAGTTTGCGCGCGTAGACGGGGTCGAGCGCGTGCTCCGCGTCGATGAACGCGGCGACACCGCCCATGCGCTGCGCTTCCGCGACCACATGCAGGGCGACGGTCGTCTTGCCGGAGGATTCCGGGCCGTAGATCTCGACCACGCGCCCGCGCGGCAGACCGCCAACGCCCAGCGCCAGATCCAGATCGAGACAGCCGGTGGAGATCACCTGAATGTTCTGCACCGGGCGCTCGCCCATGCGGATGATCGCGCCCTTGCCGAATTGCTTTTCAATGCCCGCCAGCGCGATGTCCAGCGCGCGCTTCTTCTCGCTGCCGTCCTTTTCCTCGACGGCGGCCTGCCGTGCCGGCTTTTCCTTCTTTGCTGCCATATATCCATTCTCCTTTGTCTGTGATCGCTTATCCGTGGCGCAATGCGCTGCGGCGAACCATGTTCAGTGCGCGCAGGGTGGCCAATGTGCGAATGCGCTCGCGGCTTCCGGAAAGGTTTAACCGCTCCACGAGCACGCCGAACTTGTCCGCGCAAGCTATGTAAACCAGCCCCACGGGCTTTTCCTTTGTGCCGCCGGACGGCCCGGCAATGCCCGTGGTGGCCACGGCAATGTCCGCGCCGCTGCGCTCGCGAAGACCCTGCGCCATCTCGCGCGCAGTTTGTTCGCTGACGGCGCCGTAAGCGTCGAGCGTCTCCTTGCGCACGCCGCAGTAGCGCATCTTGGCCTCGTTGGCGTAGGTCACGTGCGCCTCACCGAGCGCGGCGGAAATGCCCGGATAGTTCACCAGCCGCGCGGCGACGAGCCCGCCCGTGCAGCTCTCTGCGGTGGAAACGGTCAGCCCCCGTGCGGTGAGCGCCCGGCCGGCGGCCTCCTCCATAGAGCCCTCGCTGGTAGGCGTGACGTCGTATACGCACTCGCCGAGGACCTCGCAGATCGCCTTGACGACGGGTTCCACTTTTTGCAGCGCGTCGCGCTCGCTTTCCCCGCGCGCCGTCACGCGCAGCAGGCACTCGCCCAGCTGGCAATAGGGCGCGACGGTCACCTCGCCGCCGCTCTCGATCCATTCGGCGCAGCGCTGCGCCACCTGGGATTCGCCCATGCCGTAAATGCGCACGTAGCGGG
>CALVTV010000192.1 GCA_944363005.1 uncultured Clostridia bacterium
CCGACGCTGCCGATCTATTCGAACATCTATTACGATTTCTACGCGAATGATCTGATGGACTATGCGCCGAACTCGCATTGGTCCTGGACGTCGGCTATCCTGTACGCCTACGTGGCGCAATAACAGAAGGAAAATGGGCGGTTGCTCGCAAGGGCATGGCTAACCCTTTTCTGAACTTCAGATTTGATGAAAAACGGCTTTGCATTGGACTGAATCCGGCGCAAGGCCGTTTTTTGTGTGGGAAAAGCGTGTTCTTACGGTGAATGGGGGAACGAATCGTATGCGCAAAATCTGACGATTGGGGACGGTTGCAACCGTGAATCTCCCGACACGGCGTTAAACCAAGGTGTGTATGAAACAAATTTGAAGGAATGGCGTCAGGCTCTTGCTTTTTGGAGCGTTTTCGCGTATAATATCGGACAATGTGTGCATGAAACGTGTGCGCACAGAAATTTGATACAAAGGAGTCCTCGTTATGGAGAATCAAGGGATCCGCGATGCACGTCAGCTCGGCGTGCCTAAAATGCTGGTGCTGGGACTTCAGCACATGTTTGCCATGTTTGGCGCAACGGTGCTCGTGCCGGCGCTGACTGGCCTGAGCGTTTCTGCAACGTTGCTTTTTGCAGGTTTGGGTACTCTGCTGTTCCACTTCCTGGCCAAAGGCAAAGTTCCCGCCTTCCTGGGTAGCTCCTTCGCATATCTGGCCGGTTATGCGGCCATCGCTCCGCAGGGTGAGGCTGCGCTGTTGCCCTATGCCTGCGTAGGCGTTGCCTGCTCCGGCCTGCTCTATCTCGTGCTCGCGGCCCTGGTCAAGAGCTTTGGCACGGAACGGGTCATGCGCTTTTTCCCGCCGGTGGTCACGGGCCCGATCATCATCTGCATCGGCATGACGCTGGCCAATTCCGCCATCAACAATTGCACGGGTAACTGGGCGGTGGCGCTGCTGGCAATCCTGACTGTCGTGGTGTTCAACATCTGGGGCAAGGGCATGCTCAAGATTGTTCCGATTCTCATGGGCGTGATTGTCTCTTACGTCTTTGCGGCGTTGCTGGGCCATGTGGACTTCTCCGGCGTGATGTCCGCGCCGTGGATCGGCCTGCCGGTTCAGTACGAGAACACGGTGTTCTCCCTGATCGGCAACTGCGACAAGAACCTGCTGATCACGGCCATCATCGCCATCATGCCGATTGCGTTCGCCACCATGATTGAGCACATCGGTGATATCTGCGCCATTTCTTCGACCGTTGGCGAGAACTTCATTGAAGATCCGGGCCTGCATCGTACGCTGATGGGCGACGGCCTGGCGACCAGCATTGCCTCTCTCTTCGGCGCGCCGGCCAATACCACGTATGGCGAGAATACCGGCGTGCTCGCGCTGACGAAGGTCTATGATCCGCGCGTCATTCGCCTGGCTGCTATTTTTGCGATCATCGCGTCTTTCTGCCCGAAGTTCTCCGCGCTGGTTTCGGCGATGCCCACCGGCACGATCGGCGGCGTTTCCCTGATTCTCTATGGTATGATTTCCTCGATCGGCGTGCGCAATTTGGTTGAAAACAAGGTGGATCTTTCCAAGAGCCGCAACGTCATCGTGGCCGCGCTGATCATGTCTTTGGCGCTTGGCATTACCTTCTCGTCCGCCGGAGCGATCAGCTTCTCCGTGGGAAGCATGACGCTGCGCTTCTCCGGACTGGCTGTCGCCGCGATCGTCGGCATTGTGGTCAACGCGATCTTGCCCGATGGCGACTACAGCTTTACCCACGAATACAAAAACGGCAAAAAGCAGCACTGATGCCCAAAGAACCTCTGCTTGACAGGGGTTCTTTTTTTGTTTATGTGAATTCTCTTGCCGAGCAAAGGTGGCAATTGCGGCTTGGCGACACGGGCAAAAAATAAGGATTGGTCACACAATTTTGAATTGTGCTCAGTTTGACGACACATTTTTGCCAAATGCTTCCGATACAATGGCTTCGCAGTAAAAACAAGAGAGCGGAGGAACGGATCATGAGTGAAACAGTCATGCCCGAAAGCCAAACCCCGGAAACGGTTGCGTCTCAGGAAAAAAAGGCGCCCCGTAAACCCAAACGCCGCCGCAACCGGTTTTGGCGAGCCGTAAAAAAGGGAGTCAAACTCCTTTTGCTGATTGTGATCCTGCTGGTCATTGCCCTTTTCGGGCTCAAGGCGTATATCACCAGCCAGGCGGCATCGAATGCGGAGGCGTCGGACTATAGCAGGGCGACGGTTCAAAGCGGTGCAATGAGTGAAACCGTGTATGGCACGGGCACGACGGCTGCGAAGAACCAACCCAACATACTGGCCCAAGCGGACGGAACGCTGACTGAGCTGCGCGTGGCCATTGGTGACGAGGTAAAAGAGGGCGACATCCTTGCGGTCATCACCAACGAAGAGATCGATACCACGATCACGGATAGCGAGTTTGCGCTCTGGGAGCTTGACGAAACGATTCTTGAGACGTCGGCAGGCTCGAGCGTGCTGAGCGTGAAAGCGCCGATGGCCGGGCGCGTGATGGCGATCTATGCGCAGGAGGGCGATGATGCGTTGGCCGTATTCCGCCGGGAAGGCGCGCTGGCGATTCTTTCGACCGACGGCCGCATGAAGGTGGAAATCAGCGACGTGCCCAAGGAAGCGAATCTTTCGCTTGGAGATACGGTGCAGCTGACCGGCGAAACGGTGGACATCACCGGCACGGTTACGGACCTCACCTTGCAGGGAACGCACGCAACGGTGACCATCACCTCCGATGAACTGCCGATGGGCGAAGAGGTCATGGTGACCACGCTCCTCGGCCAAACGGTCGGTACGGGCGAGCTCGAGGTCAACAAGCCGATGGAAGTTTCGGCCTATGGCGGAACGATCAAGTCCGTTTCCGTGAAGGTTGGCCAGGAAGTGGAGCGCAAGGACGTTCTCTTCCGGCTGGAGGATTCTCCGCTGACGCTGACGCTGGAGAACCTGCGGTTGCAGCGCGAAGCGGCGGCCAAGACGCTGGAGGATGCCAAGGCACAACGGGAGAACCTGATTGTGGTCGCGCCGTGCGACGGCACAGTGGCTTCGCTGGAGGTCAGCGAAGGTGACGCCATTACAAGCGGCATGCTGCTGGGTTCGATCCTCCAGGGCGAGGACATGACGCTCACGATCGCGGTCGATGAGCTGGACGTTGTCGAGGTCGAAATTGGGCAGAAGGTGACCATCTCCGTCGATGCGCTCAGCGATGTTGAATTGACGGGCGAGGTTTACAAGATTGCGCCGGTTGGCACGAACTCCGGCGGTGTTACGACGTATGACGTGGAACTGGCGTTCGATGCGACGGGTTCCGGCGTGCGTTCCGGCATGAACGCTACGGGTGAAATTGAGGTGGCCAGCAAGAGCAGCACGCTCTATGTGCCGGTTGAAGCGATCATGACCATCAATAACACGACATACGTGATGGTGGAGGACGGAGGTACACAAACGCTTGCCTCGGCCGCTGCCTCCCAGAGCACGACGTCCACAAACATGCGCGGCGGTATGGCGGGTAACATGCCGGACGGCGCGATGATGGGCATGCCGGGCGGCGACGCGGCGATGGCTGGCGGAGCGCCGGAGTTTGATGCTTCGATGGCTGGCGGTGCGCCAGGCGGCGATGTGTCCATGGCCGACGCTTCTGCGCAGGAGCAGACGGAAGCAACCGAAGGAAGCGAGGCTGTGACGGACCGCGCGCAGCGCACGGCACGCACGCAGACGTTGGAAAGCGAGCAGCAGTCGGGCGGAATTATGCAGACGGTGAAGAATTGGTATGCGAATCTGATGGCCTGGCTGTATGAGGATGTGGCCCAGGATGCGCAGTCCGTCAGCGGTACGCTTGTTCAGGTTACGGTCGGCATGCAGAACGACGATTACGCCGAGATCCTCTCCGGCGTGAGCGCGGGACAGACGGTGCTCTATACCGCCAGCTCGTCGAGCAGTTCTTCCGGTTGGAACATGGGCGGCCGCGGCGGTTCCATGAGCGTCATGATGATGGGCTTTTAAGGAGGAACGACCATGATCGTAATGCAGGGTATTCGCAAGGAATACCGCATGGGGGAAAACACGGTGGCGGCCCTGGATGGCGTGGATATTCACATCAAGCCCCACGAGTTTGTCTCCATCATTGGTCCCTCCGGTTCGTGCAAATCGACGCTCATGAACATCATTGGTTGTCTGGATGTGGCTGACGAGGGGACATACCTGCTCGATGGTCAGCGTATTGGCGACTATACCGAGGATGAATTGGCGATCATTCGCAACCGAAAGATCGGCTTTGTGTTTCAGCAGTTCAACCTGTTGCCCAAGCTGACGGCGCAGGAGAACGTCGAGCTTCCCCTGATCTATCAGGGCATGTCCGCGCGCAAGCGCCATGAGCGCAGCGAGGAAGTGCTCGAGCGGGTGGGTCTGCTTGAACGCATGGAACACAGGCCCAGCGAACTCTCCGGCGGACAGCAGCAGCGCGTGGCCATTGCCCGCGCGCTGGCCGGCCATCCGTCGCTGATCCTGGCGGATGAACCGACGGGCAATCTGGACTCCCGAACGGGTGCGGAAGTCATGGCCTTGTTTCACGAGCTCCATCAGGCGGGCAACACCATCGTGCTGATCACGCACGACGCGGGCATCGCTGCGCAGACGCCGCGAGCGATTCACATTCACGATGGCCGTGTGCTGGAGCCGGCGGACCGAAACGAGGTGATCATCTGATGCATTTGAAGCAGACGATTGCCATGGCCTTTAAGGCCATTTCCGCCAACAAGATTCGCTCCTTTCTGACGATGCTCGGCGTGATTATCGGCGTGATGAGCGTCATCGTGCTCATTGCGATTGGCCAGGGAACGACGGCCTCGGTCACGGAGTCCATCTCCTCGATGGGCACAAACCTGCTGACGGTCACCATCCAAACGCGCAGGATTGGAGGTAGGGACCCGTGGAACAGCGCCGGTAATTCGAAGGGTACGGTCATTTTGGAACTGGATGACATCCTGGAACTGGAAAACGATGATTCGATTGCGCACGTGTCTCCGGTTGTGACCGGCAGCCTGACGGTCAAGGCGGGGAGCACGAACACGACGGCGTCGATCATCGGCGTGCTGCCCGCTTACGCCCAGATCATCAATCAGGGCGTGCAGTCCGGACGCTATATCATCGATGCGGACGTCGATAACCGAAGCGCCATCTGCGTCATCGGTTCGGATTTGGCGGAAGAGCTGTTCGGCACCACCAACGTGGTGGATAACACGCTGCACATCGATGGGCGTGCGTTCCGCATCGCGGGCGTGCTCGAGAGCAAGGGCACCACGTCCAGCGGCAGCTCGGACAGCTCCGTGATTCTGCCGTTCACGCTGGCGCAGCGCATGCTCGATTCGACGACGATTTCTTCGATCTATATTTCGGCGGTTGATTCCGCCAGCGTCGATCAGGCGCAGACTGTCGTGGAGAACTTCCTTTACAAAAAATACCAGAACGAGAGCAATTACTCGGTCATGAACCAGACGCAGATGCTGGAGGCCGCGAACGAAACGTCGAGCACGCTGTCGCTGATGCTCGGCGGCATTGCGGGCATCTCGCTGTTGGTCGGCGGCATCGGCATCATGAACATCATGCTCGTTTCGGTCACCGAGCGCACGCGGGAAATCGGCATCCGCAAGGCTATTGGCGCCAAGCGGCGGGATATTCTGTTGCAGTTTCTCATCGAGTCGGTGGTCATTTCGGGTCTTGGTGGACTGCTGGGCCTGGGATTTGGCCTGGCGCTGATGCACGTGCTGGAGAGCTATCTGGGCATGACGCTGAGCATGAGCGCAGGGGTGGCCTATCTGGCGATCGGCTTCTCCATGACCATTGGCGTGATCTTCGGCCTGTATCCGGCGAACAAGGCGTCGAAACTGCGGCCCATTGAAGCGCTGCACTACAGCTGAGGAGGCGGGCTATGGACGCAAAACAGGAGAGCAGCAAACGTCGCGCAAGAATGCGAAGGAAGCGGCGGCTTGTCAAGCTCATCAAGGGGTGCGTGGCGCTTGGCGTGGTGGCCGCCCTCGGCTTGCTGATGTATCGCGTCGCGGAGCCTGCCATGCGCATGCGCGCCGAGCAGCAGGAGAGCAGCACGACGGAAATGACCGAGGCGACGGCACAGAAGGGTACGCTGCTCAAGACGGTGTTTGGTTCGGGCACGATCCAGCCCGTCAGCCAGCCCGGCCTGTATGCCAGCGGCGAGGCCGTGGTGGCTGCGATGGTTGTGGAGCTGGGCGACGAGGTGAAGGCCGGCGATGTGCTGATGCAGCTGGAGAATCCCGATCTTGAGCAGCAGATTGCGGACGCGGAAACCGCGCTGTATGAAGCGCAGGAGACGGTTGAAAGCACGAAGACCTACGAGCAGTATCGATATGAGCCGATCATCGACGAGGAAACGAGGCGCCCGCGTATTGATAAGGAAACCGGAGAAATCATGTACCGGGAGTACTCCAACGAGCTTTCCATTCGCTCGCCGAGTGCGGGCCGCGTGATGGCGGTTTACATTGAACCGGGTGACGATGCGCTGGCCGTGTATCGGGAAAAGGGCGCAGTGATCATGCTTTCCACCGACGGACGCATGAAGGTTGAACTGGATGTAAACGAAGGCGTTGCGCTGGAGCTGGGACAAAAGGTGCAGGTTTCAGGCATGAGCGTGCGAACGGAAGGCACGGTGACCAATCTCGAACGGCGCGGCACACAGGCGGTCATTGAGGTGGTGGGCGACGAGTATGCGATGAACACCGCCGTAACGGTCACAACCCTCACGGGGGAAACCGTGGGCACGGGTGTGTTGGCCATCAACAAACCGATGGCTGTCTCGGCCTATGGCGGCACGATCAAGGGCGTGGCGGTCGAAGTGGGCGATACCGTGGAGCGCGAGGACGTGCTTGCCCGGTTTATCTGGGGCGAGGGACCGCTTTACATCGACAATGCCTCCGTGCTCCTTGACTACGCCAAGGCGAAGACGGAGCTGGAAGCGCTGCGCGAGCAGCAGGACGCGCTGGTCATTACAGCGCCTTGCGACGGCCGGATTGCATCGCTGGATGTTTCGGTTGGCGATACCGTGGAGAGTGGAACGCTTCTGCTTTCGCTTGTCGAGGACGGCGCGGGCATGACGCTCACGCTCAGCGTGGATGAGATGGACATCGTGAGCGTGGAACCGGGGCAGGCTGCCGTGATTGAACCGGATGCGCTTGAGGGCGTAACGCTCACGGGCACGGTTGAAAAAATCGCGCCGCTTGGCGACACGACCACGGCGGTGACCACCTACGACGTGACCATTGCGCTGGATAGCGTGGATGAGCGCGTGATGGCCGGCATGAATGTCTCCGGCGAGATCGTCGTGGATACGGCGGAGGAAGCGCTGCCGATTCCCACGGACGCGCTGAGCAAGCGCGACGGCGTATGCACAGTGACGCTGCGCGATGGAACCGTTCACGAGGTCACGGTGGGCCTGATGACGCGCGATCAGGTGCAAATCCTTTCGGGGTTGTCCGAAGGGGATACGGTGATCTATTGACATAAAAAGAAAGAGCTGTCCGTCTCAAGTGGCGGACAGCTCTTTCGGTTTTATGCGGGCCAGTGGTCGCCGTGCTCCTGAATTTGCGCGTTGAGCAGATGGATGTTGCCGCAGCTCATGGTGATCACCAGATCGCCGGGTTGCCAATGGGCGCGTAGGTAGGCTTCTGCGTCATCAAACGTCGGGGTATAGGTCACCTTTTGCCCGGTGGCGGCGATGGCGTCCACGAGCATGCGGGCGTTGATGTCGCCGGGGTCCTTTTCGCGGGCGGCAAAGATGTCCGTGATCAGCAGCTCGTCGGCCAGATCGCAACAGTGGATGTAGTCCTTGAAGAGCGTCTTGACGCGCGAATACGTGTGCGGCTGCATCACGGCAAACAGGCGGTTGTGCGGCTGATGGGCGGCGTTTTGCAGAGCGCTGTGCATCTCGGCCGGGTTGTGGCCGTAATCGGTGTACAGGCGCACGCCGCAGACCATGCCGGTCAGCTCGAAGCGGCGATGGGGTGCAGTAAAATTTTCCAGAGAGCGGGCGACGTCGGGGGCCTTGGCGCCCACGGCCACAGCAGCGGCCATGGTGGCCAGCGCGTGCATGACGTTGAATTCGCCGGGCACGCGCAGCGTGACGTGCGCCTGGGGCTTTCCGTGCAGCGCAAAATCGAAATCCGCGCAGCCTTCGGCCGTGTAAGTCAGGCCGGCAGGTTGCCAGTCGCAGTGCGCACCGAAGCCGAAGGTCTGCGTGCGGCGGGGAAGCGCCTGCAAAAGCTGAACGACGCGGGGATCGTCTCCGTTGCCGATGCACAGGCCGTCCTCAGGCAGCAGCGCGAAGAACTGGCCGAACGCGCGGCAGATGTCGTCAAGATCCTTGTAAAAATCGAGGTGATCCTCCTCGATGTTGGTCACCACGGCGATCGTCGGATGGAATTGCAGAAAGCTTGCGTTGAATTCACAGGCTTCGACCACGAACGTCTCGTGTCCGCCGATGCGCGTGCTGCCCCCGATGTAATCGAGCTGACCGCCGATGTGAACCGTCGGATCGAGTCCTACATCCAGCAGCGCTTCGGCGAGCATGGACGTGGTGGTCGTCTTGCCGTGCGTGCCGCAGACATTGATGGCATGGCGGTATCCCTCCATGAGCTGGCCCAGCAGCGTCGCGCGCTCCATCTGCGGAATGGACAGGCGCTGCGCCTCGGCGCGCTCGGGGTTATCCGGGTGAATGGCAGCGGAATAGATGACCAGGTCTGCGCCGTGTATGTTTTCGGCGCGATGGCCAATGCTCACGCGGATGCCTTCGCGCTCGAGCTGATCGGTCGCGTAGGAACGAACGGAATCCGAACCGGTGATGTTCACACCCATGCGCTTGAGCATCAGGGCGAGGCCGCTCATGGAGCTGCCTCCGATGCCGATCATGTGCGCGCGCTTGCCGGTGTAATCCTTGATGTGCGGCATAATGTGCCTCCTTGAAGGGCAATTTCTCTTCTTTCTATTATACGCCTAAACGGGTTTGCAATCAACCGATGCGCAAAAAAACGCCGTGAATGCAGCGCTTGAACATCACGAGGCAAGCACGGCGGTTTGCGCTTTGTTTGCCGGATAAAAAAGCCGCAAAAAAGGAAAATAGGGGCTGGACGGTTTTCAAATCCTGAATTATAATAGTACATATTCTGACGAACATTCGTCTTTGAGAGGAGTTTTAGCATGGACCGCATCCGGCGCAACGAGCGTCTTGCCGCCATGACGAGGATACTGGTGGAGTCCCCCAACAAGATTTTTACGCTGGGCACGTTCTGCGAGCTCTTTGGCGCAGCCAAGTCGACGCTCAGCGAGGACATTGACATCCTGCGCGGCGTCTTTGCGCAATTTCGGCTGGGACAGCTGGATACGGTGACCGGTGCGGCCGGCGGCGTGCGCTACCGTCCGATTCCCGCGCCGGAGGACGCCTATCGCTGTGTGCGCGATCTGGCGCAGACGCTCGCGGCGCCTGGGCGGGTGCTGCCCGGCGGCTTCATCTATATGGCGGACATTTTGGCCATGCCGGACGTGGTGGAGCGCATGGGTACGATCATCGCTTCCCAGTATTACCGCGCGGAGCCGGATTTTGTGCTGACGATGGAAACCAAGGGCATTCCCGTGGCAATGATGACGGCCAAGGCGCTCGGCGTGCCGATGGTCATCGTGCGCCGGGACAGCAAGGTCTATGAAGGCCCGGCGGTGAATATCAATTACCTGTCGGGGTCCGGCAATCGCGTGGAGACGATGAGCCTCTCGCGCCGCGCGGTGCGGGAAGGCCAGCGGACGTTGATCGTTGACGACTTCATGCGCGCGGGCGGTACGGCGCGCGGCATGGTGGACATGATGCGCGAATTTGCGGTGACGGTTGTGGGCGTTTGCGTACTGATGACGACGCAGGAACCGCAGAAGAAGCGGATTGACGGCGTGAAGTCGCTGTTGGTCATCGACGATACGGACGAGAGCAGCGGACAGGCCAGCATCCGTCCCGCGCCGTGGCTGGTTGCGGCGGCGGAGAAGGCCAGAGGCTAAAAAACCGAACGATATGCAGAAAAGAAGCGGGAGCCCCCTGGCCGGGGTTCCCGCATCCGGCTGTTTTGGGGAAAAGGAGACAAATCAATGTGGATGATCGTGGGCCTGGGCAATCCGGGCAGGGAATACGCGCGCACGCGGCATAACGTGGGATTTGATGTGATCGATGTGCTCAGCGAGACGCTGCACATCCCCGTGAACCGGCTGACGATGCATGGCCAGGTGGGCGAGGGCTTTGTCGGCGGGGAAAAGGTGATGCTCGTCAAGCCGCAGACGTATATGAACCTCTCCGGACAATGCGTCAGCGAGATGGTTTCCTTTTACAAGGTTCCCATGGAGCGGCTTTTGGTGATCTACGACGACATCGATCTGCCGCTGGGCAAGCTGCGCCTGCGGCTGAGCGGCAGTGCGGGCACGCACAACGGCATGCGCTCGGTGATTGGGCTGTTGGGCCGGCAGGATTTCCCGCGCTTGCGCGTGGGTGTGGGCAGCAAGCCGGAGGGCTGGGAGCTGGCGGACTGGGTGCTCTCCCATTACGCCACCGAAGAGGAGCGCAAGACGCAGTTTGACGCCTTCCTCGCGGCCGCGCGGACGGTGATCGATTGCATTGAAAACGGCCCTGAAAGCGCAATGCGCACGGCGAACAGCCCGCGCTGACGGTGAGTTGGATTTCGGTCATGAGGATAAGGAGATTCCATGCAGACGCATTTTCTGTTTGACTTGCTTCACGGCTATGCGCCGTACGAGCAGATGGTGGAGGAGAGCGGCAAAGGCGCCGCGGTGATCGCGGCATCCGGCCTGGCGGGTGCGCAAAAAGCGCATCTGGCCTGCGCATTGGCGGCACAGACCGGGCGGCCGCTCCTCTTCTTGTGCGACAGCGAAAAATCGGCTTCCCGCGCCATGGAGGACATCAGCGCGCTGATGGGCGGCGGCGTGAGCAGCTTCCCGGCGCGTGAGATTACGTTTTATCAGGAGGTCGCGGCCAGTCGCGAGGTGACCTGCCGCCGCATTGAGACGCTTCAGCGCCTCATCACCGGCGAGACGCGCGCCGTCGTGGCGCCTATGGACGCGCTGCTGCATCGAGTGATGCCGCGCGCGCTCTTCCATGCGCATACGCTCCGGCTGAGCGTCGGCCAGTCCATGCCCACGGATGCGCTGTGCAGCCGCTTGCTGGGCGCGGGCTATACCCGGGAATACATGGTCGAAGGCAAGGGCCAGTTTTCCCTGCGCGGCGGGATTGTGGACATCTATCCGGCGGACAGCCTGCATGCCGTGCGAATCGAGTTTTTTGATGACGAGATCGACTCCATCCGCCTGTTTGACGTGATGAGCCAGCGTTCCCAGAGCAATTTGCAGGAGATCGTGATTCCGCCGGCCAGCGAAGCGCCCGTTCCGCTGGAGGATGCCGTGAGCCGGGCCGATGCGCTGCTTCAGTTGCTGGAGCGGCAAAAGGCCGCCTATGAGCGCGCGCAGACCAAGGAAAAGCCGGAAGCCACGCTGGCGGATCTGCCGCTGGAAGAGGGCGAGGTCGCCGCGCCTGAGGCGTTTACGCGCGGCAGCAGAACCATGGAACGCTTTGAAGAGAATCTGCAAGCAGCGGCGGGGCAATTGCGCGAGGGCGTGGCCTCCCGCATGCTTGAGAAATTCATCCACCTGCTCTATGCGCAGACGGAAACACTGCTTGATTACATGAACCGGCCGATCATCGTGCTCGATGAGCCGGAGGCGTTGTATGCGCGCATGGACAGCCGAACGGGAGAATTCGATCAGGCGTTCAAGAGCGCGCTCGAGCGCGGGGATGCGCTGGCCGGGCAGTCCACGCTGCTGCTCACGAGCGATGAGGTGCTCTCGTGCATGCAGGGGCAAACGCTGCTGGCGATGACCTCGATTTTGCGCCCGGTGGAGCGCCTGAGGCCAACGCTGCTTTGCCCGATGGGCGGCATGGGCGCGGGCAGTTACGGCGGGCGTGCCCGTGAAATGTGCGCCGACGTGAGCCGGTGGATGCAGGACGGCTGGCGCGTGGTCATCCTCTCGGGCGGCGCGGCGCGCGGCGAGCGCATGCGCACGTCCTTTGAGGACGAGGGGATTCGTACAACGTTTGACGAACTGGGCGAGCGCCCGCCGCAGCCGGGAGAATGCCGGATTTATCCGATGATGCTCTCCGAGGGCTTCCAGTACCCGGCGCTCAAGCTGACCGTGATCGTCGAGGGCGACTTCTACGGGGCGAAGGGGAGCAAGGGGCGCGCCCGCAAAAAAGAGGGCAGCAAAATTGCCTCCTTCACCGACCTGAACGTCGGGGACTATGTCGTGCACGAGACGCACGGCATCGGCATCTATCAGGGCACAACGCGCCTGGTCAGCGAGGGAGCCGCGCGGGACTACCTGATGGTGCAGTATTTCGGCAGCGACAAGCTCTACATTCCCGTCGATCACCTCGACCGCATTCAAAAATACATCGGAAGCGGGGAGGGCGCCGCGCCGAAACTTTCGCACCTGGGCGGCAAGGATTGGGACAAACAGAAGAGCAAGGTGCGCGAGAGCCTCAAGGAGCTGGCGTTTGACCTGGTGAAGCTCTATGCCGAGCGCCGCAAGAACAAGGGGCATGCCTTTGGCAAGGACACGCTCTGGCAGCAGGAATTTGAGGAGAACTTCCCCTACGAGGAAACGCCCGATCAGCTTCAGGCCACGGAGGAGATCAAGCGCGACATGGAGCGCGAGGAGCCGATGGACCGGCTGCTCTGCGGCGACGTGGGCTACGGCAAGACGGAGGTTGCCCTGCGCGCTGCGTTCAAGGCGGTGATGGACGGGCGGCAGGTCGCCATTCTCGCGCCGACGACGATTCTGGCGCAGCAGCATTACAACACGCTGATGCGCCGCTTTGAGGGCTTCCCCATCGAAGCGGCTGTGCTCAGCCGGTTTGTCAGCCCCAAGGAGCAGAAGGAGACGCTCGCAAGGCTCAAGGACGGCTCGGTGGATATGATCGTCGGCACGCACAGGCTGTTGGCCAAGGACGTGAAGTTCAAGGACCTGGGGCTGCTGATCGTCGACGAGGAGCAGCGCTTCGGCGTGGGCCACAAGGAAACCATCAAGAACATGAAGAAGACGGTGGATGTGCTGACGCTTTCGGCCACGCCGATTCCGCGCACGCTGCACATGTCCATGGTCGGCATTCGCGACATGAGCCTGCTGGAAACGCCGCCGCAGGCGCGCTATCCCGTGCAGACCTACGTCATGGAGTATCAGGACAGCGTGATCCGCGACGCGATTTTGCGCGAACTGGCGCGCGGCGGGCAGGTGTTCTTCCTGTATAACCGCGTGGGTTCCATCGACCTGTGCTTCAAACAGCTCTCGCAGCTGGTACCTGAGGCGCGCATCGCCATTGCGCACGGGCAGATGCGCGAGAACGCGCTGGAGGACGTGATGATGGACTTCAGCCAGCAGAAGTATGACGTGCTGTTGTGCACGACGATCATCGAATCCGGCCTGGACATCCCGATGGCCAACACGCTGATCATCTACGACGCGGATCACTTCGGCCTTTCCCAGCTCTATCAGATGCGCGGGCGCGTGGGGCG
The DNA here is from genome assembly GCA_944363005.1 of uncultured Clostridia bacterium. Taxonomy (GTDB): domain Bacteria; phylum Bacillota; class Clostridia; order Christensenellales; family Aristaeellaceae; genus Ventricola. The sequence continues at coordinate 13,662 of CALVTV010000192.1, forward strand.
TTCCAACCGCCTGGCGTACGCCTACTTCACGGTGCGGCCGGGCAAGGTGCTCTCTGAACAGGCGCAGAAGCGGCTGGACGCCATTCGCGAGTTCACGGAGTTCGGTTCCGGATTCCGCATCGCCATGCGCGACCTGGAATTGCGCGGCGCGGGCAATCTGCTCGGCCCGCAGCAGAGTGGCCATCTGGCGAACATCGGCTACGACCTCTACTGCAAACTGCTGGAGGAGGCCGTGCTGGAGGCGCAGGGGAAAGCGCCGGAACCCAACCGCGACATGGAGACGCGCATGGATGTACACGTCAACGCCTATCTGCCCGCGGAGTACGTCACGGGCGACCGCCAGCGCCTGGAGGTCTACAAGCGCATCGCGTCCATCCGCACGGCGCAGCAGCGCGACGACATCGAGGACGAACTCATCGACCGCTTCGGCGACGAGCCGCAGTGCGTGGCGAATCTGGTGGCCGTGGCGTACCTCAAGGCGATGTGTCAGAGCCTGGGCATCGACCGCGTGCATCAGAGCGACGGGCGTATGGACATGCGCTTTGCGCCGCAGGCCCAGGTCGATGGCGAGGCGCTGTTTAAAGCGCTGACGGGCTTCGACGCCCGGATGACCCTCTCGGCCTCCAGCCCGGTGATGCTCACCATGCGCGATTCCACGATGGCCCGCGAGGATATGCTGCACCTGACGGTCAAGGCGATGGAGCGCCTGCTTGCGCGCATGGAGCGGCAAAGCGCCTGAAATTTTGCCAAAGCTCTTGCAATTTTCGCCGCAATCGGGTACAATAAGCGTGTGGAATGCGATGACGGATGGAGCTCATGCAATGCGAGGGTGTGAACCTTGTCAGGGCCGGAAGGCAGCAGCAATAAGCATTGTATCGTGTGTGCCGTGGGAATTTCTGCCCCGAGCATTCTACACTGTCATAGAATCAAAGCGTCGGCTCGTCCGGCGCTTTTTCTGATGAAGGGGGAACGGGCTGTGCGGTATCGGATCGGGGAAATGGCGGAATTCTTTGGCATGAGCAAGGAAGGCGTGCGCTTTTTGGAGCGCCAAGGGGTGATCCATGCCATGCGCGATGAAAAAAACGGGTATCGCTATTTTCCCCGGGAGGAGATTACCAGCTTAAAACAGATCCGGCGTTATCAGAGCTTGGGCTTTTCGCTAGAAGAGGCCCAACAGATGGTTTGCGATACGCCGCGGGAGGAAATCGCGGCCCGGCTTTCCCAAAAGCAGGAGGAACTGGCGCGCAAGGCGCAGCAGATTCAAACCATGCAGAAGCAACTCGCCCTTCAACAGGAGGCCGTCAGGCATTTGCTCGACTGCGAACAGCGCATTTGGGAGGGCGAGCGGCCGGAAATGTATTTTTTCCCGCGCGTGCCGGATGAGGCCAGCGGGACGACCGCAAAAGAAAAAGAAGCGATTGCCCGCGCCCGCGAAGAGGAAAAGCAGTGGATTCTTGCGGCGCCGCCCTGTGTGCTGGGGGCCATGCATCTGGCGGCCGACGGCAGCGGACGGCGCGCAAGGGGCTCGATCGTGCGCGCGCAATCCGCCAGAGAAGTTGGATTGGCGATTTCCGAACGGGTCATTCATCTTCCGCCCTGCTTTTGCGTTTGCGGTGTGGTAGATGCACCGCTTTATCAGGAACCGGATCTTGCGCCTCTGCTGGACTATGGCCGGGCGAAAGGATGGTCGCTGAGCGGGGATGTATATGGCGTTTTGTGGATGACGTACTGCGATGAAGCGGGGGATCGTTGGGGAATTCACGAAATGTACGTGCCGATGGGAAAAAAGTGCAGAAATGACTTGACAGTCAAGTAAGTTGATTGTTATATCATTCACCTGCTGCCGAACCCGGAGGGGTTCGCACAAAGGAGGAAAAAAGATGAACATGAAGAAGACGATCGCCATGCTCCTCGTGTGCGCGATGTCCCTGGTGTGCGTGGGCGCCTCTGCGGCCACCTACACGCCGGGCACGTACGAGGGTGTGGCGCAGGGCTTTGGCGGCCCGGTCACCGTGAAGGTGACGGTCGATGAGGCGGCTGTGACCGCCGTTGAAATCACCGGCGATGCCGAGACGGAAGCGTTGGGCGGCGCGGCCATCGAGCAGTACACCACCTCGCTGGTGGGCGCGACGGATGCGGAGTCTGTGGAAGCCGTGTCCGGCGCGACCGTGACGAGCAACGCCGTCAAGGACGCGCTGGCTTCCGCGCTGGCGCAGGCCAGCGGCGAGGCGACGGCCAGCGACGCGGAGCTCGCGTTCACGGCCGGCACCTATACCGGCACGGCGGAAGGCTACAACGGCCCGGTCGAGGTGAGCGTGACGTTCTCCGAGAGCGCTGTGACCGCCA
>CALVTV010000193.1 GCA_944363005.1 uncultured Clostridia bacterium
CTTGGCCGAATGTGGCGGAGAGGATGGGATTCGAACCCATGTGCCGTTTCCGACAAACTGATTTCGAGTCAGCCCCGTTATGACCACTTCGATACCTCTCCGTATATTTCTACTGCCGCACTCCCCGGGAAATCGGAGAGAACAACAGGAGAGAACAGGATATTCAATTCGAGCCCTCAGGCCCTTTAAAGCCTTGTGCTGTCAGGATTTTTCCTCGGCAGCCTTCCGCAATGGACACACGATTTCGAGTCACACCCGCTCCCATCGCAACGCCTTCACGCACAGGATTCAAGCCCCTTATAATAGGCTTATATATTATACGTCCAATTGGCCTGTCCTGTCAAGCAAAATCTGCGCATTCGCCGATTGGGCGGCGCCCAATTCGCGTGGGCGCGCGCCTGCTTGCCTGTGCATCTCAGTGGGTCATTTATATAATATTCGTTATCATTCAATCAAATCCTCCAATTTCTTGGCAGTCAGACGCCGCCGCGGTTTTCGCGTCGGATCAAACCCGCAGATCGCAGCGTATTCACAGCCCGTGCAAGCGTCAAAGGCCCCCAAAAGGGCAGGCGCGTCATCGATTGTTCCGTCAAATGCCGCTTGCGCAAGCCCTGTCGCCTTCTTTTTGGCAAACCGAATCAGCGCCTGCATGCCCTGCGCGTCCACCATCGACGCCGCGTATCGGCCGCTCGGCTTGCCGTCCTTGGTCAGCATACCGGCGTGATAGGCGTCCTGCGCCTGCAAAACCGTGACGTCGCTCAGCGATATGCCTGCGAGCGCAAGCTTTTTGGCGATCAGGCGCTCCACCTCTTCGCGGATGCGCGACTCGCTATTGACCGTCGGATCGGCAATCCGGCAGTAGAAAAAGCCCGCGGGCTGCAAACCCGGCATTTGCTCAAGCGCAGACGCCAGATAAATCAGCAGTTGCAGTTGAATCCCCCAATAGGCCATCGACGGATCGAACTTGCGCGTGCCGCTCTTGTAATCGATCACGCGAATGAATTCCCCATCGAGCACGTCTACGCGGTCAATGCGCCCCTGAAGCGCGACGCGCGATCCATCCGCCAGCTCAAGCAAGAGCGGCGCCACGCCATTTTGCCCGAAGACGAGTTCAAAGCTCTTGGGCGCAAACCGGCTTTGCGCAAACTGCCCCAGTATATTTCGGCCCGCCCGGCGTGCTGTCCGGCGGATTCGTCCGGCATACGCCGCACCCCGCGCGCTCTCTCCAAGCGGAGACTGACGCCATGCGACGACGAGTGGTTCCACCGCACGGTCCATCAGCGCGTCACACGTCGCCTCGTCGATGTTCGGAAACCCTTCCTGCGCAATCAACTCGCGCGAAAACTGCTCCGCTGCCGCGTGATAGAGCGTGCCCAGTTCCGCGCGATCGATTCCGGGGGTGATTTCCCGCTCGGGCGCGAGCCCATAGCGCACAAAATGCTGAAACGGACAGCGCGCCAGCGTCTCCAAACGAGAGATGCTCATCGTCGGCCGCCCATACAGCGCGCGCGCCTTCGTGCCAGGCAGGGCGTTTGCGGGTTCCTGACAGAGTCGGCGTGTGAGCGCAAGCAGCTTTTTCCGCTGTGTTTCGTCCGCAGAGAGCGACGCGTATGCGCGCGCAAAGGGCTCTTCCAGCTCCGTCTTGCCGTCCACCACGCCGCAAAGGTGCACGGCCAACGCCTCAAGCGCCGCGTCGGGCGCGCTGAGCATCTGAAGCCGTTCTTCCTGCGGCAGTCCTCCGCGGAGCTTGAGTTGCGGAAACAGCCGCCGAAGCGCCTGCACCGTCTCTCCCTCGCGCAGCGCGCGCCCCGTCTCGTCCGCCAACGCATAGGACAGAATCAGCCGACTGCGCGCACCGGTCAGCGACTTGAGCGCGTCCAACTGGGCCAGCAGCGCGCGTTCCGATGCGTTCATGCCCAAATAGGCATCCATCACTTGCGCCGCCTCTTCGCGCTCCCCGGCGGTCAACAGGCTATCCGGCGCGGGGCTTGCCGCGTCGTTGAGGCCGAGGGCAAAGAGCGTGCCCACCTGCGCCGTGCGCACGTTGCCGATCTCGCCGCAGATCACGGCGCCATCCGCGGGCGGGAGTGCCGCCAGTTCGAGCGCGGAAAGGCCCGCCGTCAGCAGCGACAGCACCACCTTCGCCCCCACGCCCCGCGCGCCCAAGAGCGTATGCAGCTGGTCAAGCGTCTCCATCAGTGCGTTCCAGACCTGCGCGCAGTCCTGCGCTTCCACGTCCAGCCCCGCCTGCATCAGTTCCCGGCGCATATCGTCCAATCGGTCAAACGCCTGAACATCTTCCAGCAGCCGCATCACCGCCCGGACGATGGCATCCGCGGTCTGCGCGCGCGCAAGCGCCTTGTCCAAGGCATGCAGCGGGTCAATCACCGCGGCCCGGCTTGCATTGAGCGCCGTCAGTGCCGCCTCATCACCGGATTGGAGGTAGGTAAACGGGCGTTTCCAGCCGTCCGCGCGCAGATCCACGCCCTCCGCGTAGGCAATGAGCGCGTCAGCGGCCTCTGTTTCAATCGGGAAGAACCCGGCGCGCACGCATTCGACCACGTCCGGCGTCGCAAAACCGCCGGACACCACGCGCAACGCGGACAGCACAAACCGGCAAAGCGGATGCGCGCTCGCGGGCCTGCGCTCCGCGATGTAGGCCGAAATCCCGTACATCGGCAGGATTTCCGCGAGCAAGGGCGCATATCCGCTTCCCTGCGGATAGACCACGGCCATGTCGGCAAGCGGCTCCCCTTCTCTGGCCATCCTGCGAATCCGCGACGCCGCGCAATGCACCTCGGCGCGCAGCGTGCTGGCCGCATAGAGCTCGATATGCTCCGGCTCCCGCGGGTACGGCGCGCTGCCCAGCGCAAAAAGCCCCTTTTCCAGCGTCCGCAGATCCTCCGGCGCTTCCAGCTCCGCGCGGATTTCCTCGCGCTCGAGCCCCATTGCGGCCTGCGCAGCCAATTTCTCGAGCCGCGCTATGCTGAAGTTCACGGGCGCAAAGAGCCGCCCGTCGGGCGCCGCGTTGGCGTCTGTCTCAATCACCAGCGTCAGCGACGCCGCTTCCCCGGCCAAAGCCAGCAGATCGCGCGCGAACGTCTCGGTGATCATGTCAAACCCGTAGACAAAGACATGCTTTCCCGTCGCAACGCCCGAAAGCGGCAGTCTTTGGCGCATCAGACTGGCTACATCTTCCCCATCGAGCAGTTGTCCGGCGAGCCGTTCCTCATACGCTTCATACAGCAGCGCCACGTCCTCCCACTTTCCCCGCAGTGTGCTGTCCTGCGGCAGCGCGTTCAACGCCTCACGCACGTCCTGCGCGTGCTTGCCGCTTCGCTTGAGATCCGCGAGAAGCGCGCCCAACCGCCCAATCCAGCCGGTGTTTCCGCTCTTTGCCGCGGCGCGATACACGTTCAGGTTTTCCCGCTCGCGCTCGACGAGCTCCGCAAGCACCATGCTGCGTCCGCGCTCGTCGGTCACGATCTGTTTGGGCTTGCCCGCGCGTTCAAACACCCGGCTTTGCAGGCGCGACGGCGAGAGCACGTCGATCAAAAAGCTGCCCGTCAGGTCGAGTCGGGTCATGACCTCGATTTCCGCTTGCAGCGTGTACTGCGAGGGCACGATCAACATGCAGCGTTCGCCGGCGGCGGCAAGTTCGCCGATCCTGCCGATGATGGGGCTGAGCAGTCGATGCGGTCGTGACGTGATCAGGCGCATGGCGGTTTCCTTTCTGTAGGGCGCTGCGGCGCACCCGCGTTTTGATTGTATGAACATGTTTCACGTGAAACAATGCGTCCGTTTCGCTTCCTGCGGCTTTGCCTCGCCGAGTGTTTCACGTGAAACATTCGGCTGGTCGCGTGCGAGCGCGGCTTCCAGTTCTACATCATTGTTTCACGTGAAACAATGCGACTGCTCGGCTTTCTATCGTATGACCCGGCACAATGTTTCACGTGAAACAATCAAGGGCGACGAACAGCGCATCGCGCAAATCGCAACAGCAGCTTGGAGGAATCCGACGAATCCATACAGAATTATACCATACCGGCGCAAGCCAGGCAATTTGTTCATCACGGAGGAACGCATGCGCATCGCACTTTTGGCCGACATTCACGCCAACCTTCCCGCCCTGCAAGCGGTTCTGCGCGCCATCAAGCGGCACGCGCCCGACCGCATCATCTCGCTGGGCGATCAGATCAACCTTGGCCCCTGCCCCAACGAAACCCTCGAGCTGTTGCAAGCGCAGGACGTGACCTGCCTCGCCGGCAATCATGAACGCTACGTGCTTGCGGCCATGACCGACGCGAAAGCCTACGCCGGGGCGAACTTCGCCTCGTTGCGCTTCAACGCCGAAAAGCTGACTGCCGCGCAGATCACGTTTGATCCGGTTTTGCGCATCGGCCCCGCGACGCTCTGCCACGCGCTGCCCGGCGCGGACAGCTTCCCGGTCTACGACATTCCAAGCGCCACCGAGCGCCTGCGGGAGATGCAGGCCGACGGCCCGATGCATATTCTCTGCGGACACGGGCACAACCCGACCCATATTCGCGTGGGCAACGTATCGCTCAACAGCATCGGCAGCACGGGCTGCATGAACGACGCCGCGCCGGGGACCACCACGTTTACGCTGATGGACATTGAGCGCGACGCCATCGCGCTTCGCCCGTTCACGCTCGCGTATGACGCATCGGTCCTTCCCCACCTGTTCAAGTCGAGCGGCATGGCGGATTTTTGCCCGATCATGGCGCACATCAGTTGCTTGCAGATGATGCACAACCACAACCACCTGGTTCCGTTCGTCGATGCCGCGCTCAAGTGCTCCAAGGCGCGCGGTGAGACCCTTGTGAGCGAGCAGACCTGGCGCGACGCGGACACGCGCTACCCCTGGCCCGACGGCGTGGGCACGCGCGACTTCTGGGCGGCGGTCTGATACAGTATTTCCAAATATGAACACGCGCATGGGTGTGCCGTTCTTGCACCTC
>CALVTV010000194.1 GCA_944363005.1 uncultured Clostridia bacterium
CGACGCCGCGCGATGATATCGCGAATCTGACCCTGCATGAGAAGCTCGGAGACGTCTTTGCGCGCCTGTAATTTTGCCCGCGGCGGCAGGAACCCGGTTTTTCTAGAAATTCAATTGAATGGACTGAAATTTTTGCCCTCCTCGCTTCGTCTTAATGAGTAGAACGGAGCGAGGAGGGATGTTTTATGTGGAAAAGAATGGCAGCGGCGCTCCTGATTGCGCTGCTGGGGCTTGCGTTTTGCGCGCAGGGGTATGCGCAGGAGATGCATGCCGCGACGCAGAATCGCGCGCCCCTGCTGGATGCCCCGCGGGAAGACGCCCATGAGCTCATGCGCTACTACATCGGCGTGCGCGTGGAAGTCGTGCGCGAGGTGGACGAACAGTACGTGCAGGTGAACGTGGGGCAACCGGGCGGCAGCCTGATGGGCTATATGCGCAAGGCGGACTTGGCCTTTGAGGAAGAGACGATCCGGGCGCTCCCGGTGGAGGATGCGCGGTGCGAGCTGCAAGAGGAGCAGACCTGCAAGCTGTACGCCTATCCCGACGAGCGCTCCAATGTGATCGATCCGGCGTGCATGCCGGCTGTCCATCGGGTGCTTGGCATGCTGGACAGCACATGGATACACTTGCAGCTCTATGACGGCAGAACGGGATTCATCAACCGTGCGGATCTTTCTGGGGAACAGGTCACCGTTGCTCAGGCGATTTACTTCCCCGCGATCCCCACGGACGAGGAATTCAGCGCCGAGGAGGCCACGGCGTATGTGCGCAGCGTGCTGCTGGAGAGCGAGAATGTCGATGATTACATGGGTAAATCGGGCGAAAAGATGGATGAAGCGAAGCTCGATGCCTGCGTGCCCGAGGTGGAGATCCTGTATTATCCGGAAAATCCGGATTGTTTGGAATACGTGGTCAGTTTTCGAAGCGCGGAAGGATACATTTATGCGGGCTTTTCCTTCACGGCGAGGGGACGGGACGTGCTGAAGATTCATGCGGGCAATGGCTGACGGAGGAGGATTGAAATGAAAAGACGGATGGTTTTATCGATGGCGGCGATGCTGTGCGCAGTTGTCTGCGCAGTAGCGGGAAGCGCGCTTGCGGAAATGGAACAGCCGACGTACACGCAGGGAACCGTGCCCCTGGTGACGCCGGAACCGGTGCTCAATATGATCCCTGCGCAAGATGAGCAGACGCCCAGCCTGGACGTACCGGCGGTACTCACGCGGGATACCGCTTTGCTCAGCCGCCCCGGCACACAGGGGGAAACGCTGATGGAGTATTTCAGGGGCGTGGAGGTTGAAATCGTGCGCGGCGTGGACGCGCAGTATGTGCAGGTGAATGTGGGCGCGCAGGGCGGAAGCCTGATGGGCTACATGCGCATGGAGGATCTGGACCTATCCGACCCCGATATTCGCAATTGGGTGCGCATGGCCAGCGGGGGACAGCTTTGCCGGGTGTACAGCTATCCGGACGCACAGTCGCCGGAACTGACGGAGGATTTTCCGATCGACCGTGCGCAGGTGTTGGGCCAAAACGATGGCTGGCTGCACGTGCGGGTGAGCGGGGAGCGGACGGGCTTTGTCAGCCGGGAAGGGCTTGAAAGCGCGATTCAGGTCAACACGGACGAGTCGTATCTCATTGTGGAGCCGCTTGAAAACGAATTGAGCACGCAGGACGCCGTTGCCATTGCGACGCAGCTACTGCTGGAGGATGCCGAGCGCGGGATCAATGACTACATGGGCATGGGCGAACTGACGCAGGAGATCCTCGATGCCTGCCGGGCGGAGGTGGAGATCATCGTCTATCTGGAGGAACCGGACAGGATGCTGTATCAGCTCTCGTATTATCAGGAGGGGAGAGACAACATCTATGCTTATATTTACCTCTGGGTGCGCGGGCAGACGGTGGAGTCCTACAACTACGGAAACGGTTAAGGGGGCGTGGAGATGAAGCGGATCGTTATCCTGAGCGCATTGCTGATGCTGCTGAGCATGCCGCTGGCTTTTGCGGAAAGCACGGCCTCCACCGTAAGGGCGACGGATCTGCTTGAATTGCCGCGGGAAAGCGCAACGCTGCTCATGCACTATGAGCAGGGCGTGCGCGTGGAGGTGCTGCGCGAGGTCGATACGCAGTATGTTCAGGTGAACGTGGGCGAGCCGGGCGGCAGCCTGATGGGCTATATGAAGAAAGAGGACCTCGTCTTTGGAGAGGAGAACGTGCGGCTCAACCGGCCTGTGGAGAATTGCTACGAACAGACAGGCTGGACGCTTTACAGCTACTGCGACGTGCGCTCGCCGGTGCTCATCGAGCAGTCCGATACGTTTTTGTATATGCTGGGAAGCAAGGACGAATGGATTCATGCGATTGTGCAAATGGGCTCGGAGACCATCACCGGTTTTGTGAGCCGCGAGGTCAACCCGCTTGGAATCGGGGAGGAAAAGCGGCGCACACAATACGCCGCGCAGGTTCGCACACAGCCAATAGGGGATGAGCCGACGGTCGAAGAAGCCATCGCCCTGGCGGCGGACTACCTGGTGGCGGACGGACAGCTGGACAACGTGAGCGGCGAGCCGGTGACAAAAGAAAGGCTTGCTGCATGCACGGTGCAAACGGATATTTCGTATTGCTATGACGAGCCCGTCCCGCTGATGTACATCATTACGTTCTTCGATCCCGTTGCTAAGCTTGAAAACGGGGAACCGAAGATTTACGCCCTGGCCTGCCTGTATGTCGAGGATGGGGACAAGGTGATGCACGATTACGGAAAGGGCTGATGCATAGGCTCGCGAATCAAACAAGGCCGGACGCTGTTGCTGTCCGGCCTTTTGCTTTTATGCGATGGTCTTTCTGCGGAAATATACGTAAGGGATCAGCGCCAACAGGGCGCACAGGCTCATGGCGACGCCCAGCGGGAACCAGCGCGTTCGGTAGGTGAACACGATTTCGTGTTCGCCCGGCTCCACAAAGACGCCCATGAACGACACATCGCAGGGCACGATCTCCGCCTCTTCGCCGTCCACCGTTGCGCGGAAGCCCTTGTCATACGGAATGGTGAAGATCAGCAGGCCCGCTTCCTGCGCGTCAATATGCGCGGTAAAGCCTTCGGCGTTCGTTTCAAACCGGTCGCAGCTGTTCTCGCGCAGCCGCGCGGCGCTCTCGCGCCAGTCGGGAATGTTCTGCACGTCGAGCGTCTGCATCCGGCCGGAAAAGCGCGCGAGATCCTCATCGGAGAGCGCCGCCGCGGCCAGCAGCACATCGCCGACCGTTTCGGGATTCATCGCCTGGTGGTAGGTGCCGGTACAGACCGTTTGCAAAAAGCCCATCGGCACGGCCTCCGGGTTTGTGTAGACCGCCGCGCCGTTTTCCTCATAGGCGTAGACGAAGCCCTCCGGCGCCGAAACGCCGAGCGCCGCATCCTCCGGCCAGAGGTGATATTGCGTCACCGAAAGCAGCGCATAGAGCGCGGGGTCCTTGACGGAGGGGGTGACGGTCGTCGATTCATCGTAGCCGAAACCGGCCATGGAGACGAAGCGGCCGACGGTCGAGGAGCGCAGGGAGGTGAAGCACGTCAGCGAGGATTGCCCGCGCAGCAGGCCGTAATTGCGCAGCTTCGGGCTGTAATCGATGCGGGTATAAGCCTGGGCTTCGGGCATTTCGAGCGCGGCGAGCGTGGGCTGTGCGATCTGCTCGAGCGTGTAGACGCCTTCGCCGGGCGCCTGCCCGCCGGAGAGCAGCGCAGTGTCGCCGGTGCGAATGTAGCCCGCGTATTGGCAGAGGGCGACGAAGCAGACCAGCGCCAGCGCAAACCGGCCGCCGCGCAGGATCATCAGCAGCATGGCAAACCCGCCGATGAGCGCCAGAAAGATGGACAGTTCGCGGAACACGCGCGACGCATAAGCGCCAGTACGGCGATTGATTATGGCCCGGGAGAGGAAGTCGGGCAGGTGCGTGAGGATGCTTTCGGGCAGGAGGAAGGGCAGAGTCAGCACGCAGACCGCCGAGCAGCAGAGCGCAAACGCGGTCAGCCAAACGCGCGTCGCCCGCATGCCGGGCGCTGAGCCGTCGGGCAGGAAGAGCGGGAACATGTCGAGGGCGTAGAGCGTGGCCAATGTCAAAAGGAGCGCGAGCGCGTACCACCAGCGCGTGTAATTCGTGTTGGTTTCCAGCACGAAGAGGCCGCACAGCGCGGGCACGGCGCAGAACACAAACAGCACGCAAAGCAGCGCTTTGAGCCATCCGTGTGCGCGCCGCGTGCCGAAGAGCACAAGTGCGCCGGTCAGCCCGAATGCCGGTAGGTAGCAGGCCGTGGAGCTCCAGCTGGCGGCGTCGCCGTAATAGGCGTGGACGACGTTGCTCTCGATGGGCATCAGCAGCGTGCGAATGCGCTCCAGGAGCACCGAGAGCGAGTAGCGCATCGTCAGCAGCGAGGCGTCTGCGCCGCCGGAACGGGTGATGGTCAGCATGAAGCCGAGCGCGGGCAGCAGCAGAAAACCGGCGAGCGCGCAGCCCAAGCCGCATTCAAGCACGGTCAACAGCGCGCGCCGCACGCTGCGCGGCCAATCCCCGCTGAAGAAACGGAAGGCGAAGTACAGCGCGCAAATCAGCGCGGAACCGAACATGAAGTAGTAATTGGTCAGCGTGTTGAGCGCGCAGCATGCCGCCAGAAGGCCGGGGCGCGGGCGCTCACCCATCGCGTCCTCAAGCCCATAGAGCAGAAGCGGGAAGAACGCGATGACTTCGGTGAAGTGATAGAACTGCGTGTTGACGACCGTAAAGGAGGAGAACACGTAGAGCACGCAGCCCATCAGCGCCAGATCCGCCCGGCGGACCATGCGCCGCAGGTACAAAAACGCGCAGAGCGCGCCCACCGCGTGCTTGAGCACGGCCATGACGCTGATGCCGTAGGGAATGAGCGCCTGCGGAAGCAGCGCCAGCGGCCAGACGAACGGACTGCCCAGCGTGTAAAAGGCATAGCTGCCCACCGACGGCGCGCCCAGGAACGTCGAAAAGCTGTAGCCGCTGAAGCCCGCGCGCAGGATGCGCCGGGTTTCGAGGATGAAGGGGAGCTGCTGCTCGATGAAGTCGCCGCGGGTGACGAAACGCCCGCCGTAGGGCACAATGGCCGGGGCGAGGGCGAAGAGCGCGAGCAGAGCGCCCAGAAAGAACGCATGCGCGGGGCCAATGCGCCGCGAGGAGTCCTGAATTTTCATGGATTCGCCTTTCTTTTGCCGGATGAGATAAGTCTATTGTAGGGGAGGGCGGGCCCTGTGTCAAGGCGGGATTGTCCCGGAGGGAAAAAGCGTGTATAATGAGAAATCATCGCAGGGGGAGGCGAACATGTGAATATCCTTCATTTGTCGGATTTGCATTTGGGCAAGCGCATTTATGAGTGCTCGATGATCGAGGAGCAGCGCCACGTGCTTTGGCAGGTGCTGGCGTTGGCCCGCGAGGCAGACGTGACGCTGATTGCGGGCGATCTGTACGACAGGCCGGTGCCGCCCGCGGAGGCGGTTGCGCTCTTTGACGAGTTCCTCACCCGCATGAGCGCGCAGGGCAGCACGGTCGTGATGATCGCGGGCAACCACGACAGCGCGGAGCGCATCGCCTTTGGTAGCCGCCTGATGGACGGGCGGGGGATTTACGTGTCGCCGGTGTATGACGGCGCGCCGCGCCGGGTCACGCTCGAGGATGCGCACGGGCCGGTGCATATGTACCTCCTGCCGTTCGTCAAGCCAGCCCATGTGCGCGCCGCGCTTGGACGGGAGGACATCGAGGGGTATACCCAGGCGGTGCGCGCGGCCATCGAGGCGATGAACGTCGATTCCCGGGAGCGCAATGTGTTGCTTGCGCACCAGTTTGTCACCGGCGCGGGCCGCAGCGAGTCGGAAGAGGTGTCCGTCGGCGGGCTGGATAACGTGGATGCGGATGTGTTCGCGCCGTTTGATTACGTGGCGCTGGGCCATCTGCACGCCGCTCAGAGCTTGGAAGGCGGCCGCGTGCGCTATAGCGGCGCGCCGCTTGCGTATGCGTTCTCGGAAGCGGGGCAGGAGAAAGGCGCGCTGATGGTGCGCCTGGGCCCCAAGGGGGATTGCGATGCGCAGATGCATCCGCTGACGCCGCTGCATCCGCTCACGCGCGTGCGCGGGAATTTTGCCGTGCTGACGTCGCCCGATGCGCCCGTCTGCGAGGATTACGTGCAGGTCACGCTGACCGATGAGGACGATATCGCGGAGGCGGCAGGGCGGCTGCGCGAGGTGTACCCCAATCTGCTGGAGATCCGCTATGACAACGTGCGCACGCGCGCGCAGCAGGCGGATTTTGAGCAGGGGGCCGCGATGCAGGATGCGCCGTTGGCGCGCTTTGAGGAGCTCTTTGCCCTGCAAAACGGGCAGGAGATGAGCCGGGAACAGCGGGAATACCTGTCCGGGCTGATGGAACGCATTTGGGAGGATGAGCAATGAGGCCGGTATCGCTGACGATGTCCGCATTTGGGCCGTATGCGGGGGAGACGACCGTGGACATGGAGCGCCTAGGGGAGAGCGGCCTGTATCTCATCACGGGCGACACGGGCGCGGGAAAGACGACGATCTTCGACGCGATCACCTTTGCGCTCTACGGCGAGGCGAGCGGGGAGAGCCGCAGCGGCGCCATGATGCGCAGCCAATACGCCGATGCGCAGACGCCCACATTCGTGCGGCTGGAGTTTTTGCTTCGGGGCAAGCGCTATTGCATCACCCGCAGCCCGGAGTATGAGCGGCCCAAGCGGCGCGGGGAGGGCACGGTCCGCAGCAAGCCGGAAGCGGAATTGCGCTGTCCGGATGGGCGCGTGGTGGCGAGCTATCGCGGCGTCACCGCCGAGGTTGAGGCGCTCATCGGGCTCACGCGCGACCAGTTCGCGCAGATCGGCATGATTGCCCAGGGCGATTTCCGGCGCATTCTGCTGGCCGATACGCAGGAGCGGCGGGAGATCTTCCGAAGGATTTTTCATACGGAGCGCTATGAGCGGCTCGAAAAGCAGTTGGCCGATCGGGCCAATGCCAGCAGGCGCGACGCGGAGGAGGCGGAGCGCGCGCTGATGCAGGATGCGCCCCTGCTCAGCGTCCCGCCGGAGTTGGAGCCGGAGTTTGCGAAACTGCGCGAAGAGGCGAGCTTCATTCGCCTGGAACCGATGATGGCGATGGCCCGGCAGGGTCTGACGCTCGATGGCGCGCAGCAGGAGTCGCTCGAGGCGCAGGAACAGGCGATTGCCGAACAGAGCGCGGCGCTGGAACGGCGCATTGGGCAGGCCAAGGCGCTTCAAAACGCACGGTTGGGCCTGGAACGCACCGAGCAGCAGATCGCCGCGCAGGCGGAGCGCACGGCGTTGACCCAACGCGAGCGCGAGGCGGCAGAGGTGCTGCGGCCCCAGGAGGACGCTTTGGCGGCGCAAATCGGGTTGGCCCAGGCGCAGCTGAAGGAGTATGAACAGGCGGATGCGCTGCAAGCCGGGCTGGCCAAGGCGCTTAAAGACGCCAGGGCGCAGCGCGATTTGGCCGTGGAGGATGCGCAAAAACGCGAGGCGCTCGCGGAGGCGATTGCCAAGGCCCGCCGCCTGGTGGAAACGCTGGCCGATGTTCGCCAGGTGCAGACGCAGGCGAAAGAGGGAGGGCGCCGGGCGGCGGAGCGGGCCGACCGGTTGGGCAAGCTGACGGAGCAGCTGAATGCGCTGGAAGAGAGCAGCCGCCAGGCACGGGAAACGCGCACGCGCTTTGAGCAGGCGAAGGCCGAGAAGACGCGCGCGCAGGACGCCTATACGGCGGCGGAGGCGGCGTTTTACGGTGCGCAGGCGGGCTATCTGGCGCAGAGCCTGCAAGACGGCCAGCCTTGCCCCGTCTGCGGTTCCACGCATCACCCCGCGCCGGCGATCCTGTGTGAGCATGCGCCGGACGAGGCGAGGCTCAATGCCCTGCGCAAGGCGCGCACCCGGGCGGAGGAGGCGACGGTCAAGGCGCTGGGCGAGGCGGAGTCGGCCCGCAGCAGCCTGGAAACCGCGCAGCGGCAGGTTGCGCTGCTGTGCGAGGAACTGGAGGTCGCCCAGGAAAAGGCGCTTGTGGTGCGCGCGCAGCAGGAAGCAACGGCGCAATGCGAGGCGCTAAGGCAAGAGGAAGCGAGGCACGCCAAGCGCGCCCTCGACTTGGAGCGCACGCAGCAGCGCATTCCCGAAAAGGAGCAGGAGGAGCGCCGGCTGATGGACGCCGTGCTTCAGGCGCAGAGCCGCGCGGCGGCGCTGCAAAGCGAAGCGGAGCAAAAGCAGCTTCAGCTCGAGCAACTGCGCGGAAGGCTGACGCACGCCAACCTTAGGGACGCCCAAGCGGCGCTTGAGCAACTGCAGGAACAGAAAGAGGCATTGCATCAGCGCATCCAGAGCGCGCAGAAGGCCGAGCGCGAAGCGGCCGAAGCGCTGGCCAAGTTGCAGGCAAGCCGGGCGGCTTTTGAAGAGCAGCTGGCAGACGCGCCGCCCGAGGAACCCATGCAGGCGCTAGAAGCCCAGCGTGACGCGCTGGAGGAGCGCAAAAAGCAAGTGCAGCAACAGGCGCGCGCGCTGCATCTGCGCATGGAGACCAACGGCGAGACGCTGGCGCGGATGGAAGCGGGCATGCAACGCGCGAAGGAGGTCCGCGAGCGCAGCCGGATGCTTGCATCGCTGTCGATGACGGCCAACGGGCAGATCCCGGGCCGGGACAAGGTGACACTGGAAACCTACGTGCAGATGACCTGCTTTGACCGCGTGCTGCGCAGGGCAAACCGGCGTCTTTCGCACATGACGGCCGGACAGTATGAGCTGCGCCGCAGGCGCGTGGCGGACAATCAGCGCAGTCAGAGCGGACTGGATGTGGAGGTTATTGACCACATCAACGGTTCCGTGCGCAGCGTCCGCACGCTTTCCGGCGGCGAGACGTTCATGGCTTCGCTAGCGTTGGCCCTGGGACTGTGCGACGAGATTCAGGAGAGCGCGGGCGGTGTGGGGCTGGACACGCTGTTTGTCGATGAGGGGTTTGGCTCACTGGACAGTCAGGCGCTCACCAAGGCCATCTCCGTGCTCGCCGGATTGACGCAGGGACACCGGCTCGTGGGCATCATCTCCCATGTGGAGGAACTGGGCAGGCGCATTGACCGGCAGATCGTGGTAACCAAGGATCGCTCGGGGAAGAGTCACGCGCGCGTGATGGTTCCGTGATCGGGCAGAGAGGGGACGGTTTCGTCTTCTCTCTTTTTTTGCGGATAGACGCTGCGGCCCTCCTAAAAGAATGCCATGCGTTCCATTTTGTATGGGCAAACGGATTCAAATTACGTATTTGAGTTACTTGTAAAAATGTTAAGTGATTTATTTCGGAAAATTCATAAAAAAGGCTTTATTTTTACAAAGAATTGGAGTATAGTATAAAATAAGTCATGTATGCAAAGGAAGCCCCAAAGAATTGGGAGGAATTTCGATGGAAATTTCGATGGAGCTGGAAGCGGTAGCGCTCTTGGTTACATTGCTGCTGTATGTCTTTCATGTGGATGAACAGCAGCGGGAAAACCTCCGTTATCGGCTGTTCAATCTGGTGCTGCTGCTCTCCTCGGCAACGATTGTGCTTAACCTAGCCTCCGCGTGGGGGATCAATCATGCTGAGCAGATGCCGCTTTGGGCGAACTATGCCCTGGCGACGGCATATTTCCACATACAGTTTGTCAGTCTTTCTCTGATGACGGGCTATGGTTTTTACCTGCTCAACGAGCACGTGACGGACAGGCGTTGCTTTCGCAAGGCCGTTGCCATCATTGCAGGACTGGGCATTTTGCTCAACATCCTGGTGATCTTTAACCCCTGGACGCAGGGGTTTTTCTGGTTTGAAAACGGCATTTATATGCGCGGCCCGATCAATAAGCTGGGATTTGCTGTCTTTGGCGTGGAGCTGATCATGGCTGCGGTTTGCTATTTTCAAAACCGGCAGATCGTCAGCCGGGCGATTCGAAGGCTGATGCATGCCCTTCCGCCGGTGACCGTCCTGCTTTTGCTGGTTCAAGTGATTCTGCCCAATGTGATGACGGTCGGCATGACCTCCGCATTGGTCAATTTGATCTTCTTTATCAGTTTTCAGTCCAACCGCATCGGACAGGATTCTCTGACGGAACTGCCCAACCGGCATGCCTTCTTTCAGCGGCTGACTACCCAGCTGCAAAAGGGAGAACGGATGCATCTCATTGCGATCTATTTGGAACATTTTGAAGCGGTCAACAGCAAGTATGGTACGCGCACGGGAGATATGCTGCTGTACATGGTTGCGCGCTGGCTGGACAGGTTTGCCCCAAGGTATCAGGTGTTTCGGCTGGGCAATACGCGCTTTGTGCTGATGGGAGAAGCTGCGACGGAGCGCGAGGCAGATGTCTGTGCCCGCAAGATTCAGGAGCGTTTCGCGGAGGAATGGTCTGTTGGAGAAATCAACTGCATGCTTGAAGTCAGCATGGCGCACATGATCACCGATAGCGAGACTCAAGACGAGACGAAGGTCGCAGAAGAGCTCGAATATGCATTGACGACAGCGCGCGAGGCGCAAAATGGAAGCCTTGTCTTTTTTGACGAGCGGCTGAGAACCCGGTTTAAGCGCAAGCTCTATGTGCTCAGTCAGGTGCGCAGGGCGCTGGACGAGGAGAGCTTTGAGGTCTATTATCAGCCGATTTTCAGCGCTCAGGAAGGGCGCTTTACCACGGCGGAGTCGTTGCTGCGCCTGTTTGATGAAAATGGGGAGATGATTTCCCCCGCTGAATTCATTCCGCTTGCCGAACAAAATGGATTGATCGACGAGATCAGCTGGCTCGTACTCAAGAAGGTCTGCCAATTTCTGGCAGCGCATCCCAATTTGCCTTTGCAATCGGTCTCCATCAACATGTCCATTCAACAGTTGATTGACCGAAGTTTCTTCAGGCGGATTCACAGCTGCCAGACGCAATATGGCATCGCGCCTGAAAAGCTTTGCATTGAGATCACAGAGCGCACGATTACGGAAAACCCGTCGCTTGTGCGCACGGTGATGACGCAGCTGGCTGCGGAAGGCGTGCGGTTTTATCTCGACGATTTTGGCATTGGCTATTC
>CALVTV010000195.1 GCA_944363005.1 uncultured Clostridia bacterium
TCTTGAAACCGCAGCCGTTTTCGCGATGCCTTGCCCCTGTCCCTTGACAAACTCATGTAACCGATACGAAAGAAGGTGCCGTCATGTCCCCTCTCACCACGCCCTGGGGAGAAACGCTTGATGCGCAGCGTGTGCTTCCCGAATATCCCCGTCCGCAGATGGTACGCGCTTCCTATATCAATTTGAACGGAACCTGGGATTGTTCTTTTGTGCAGGGAGATACTGCGCCCACGCAATGGCAACCGATCCTCGTTCCCTTTTCCCCCGAAGCGCCGCTCAGTGGCGTGGGCCGGGCTCTGAAACCCGTCGAACGGCTCTGGTATCGCCGCGAGTTGCCCGTTTTGTCCAACCCCGGACAGGGGCGCGTTCTGTTGCACTTTGGTGCGGTCGATCAGCAAGCCGATGTCTATGTCAACGGAAAACACGTCGCCCAGCACACCGGCGGATATACCCCTTTTTCCGCCGACATCACCGATGCGCTTACCGAAGAGCCAGCAGAGCTGCGCGTTTGTGTGCAGGATGATACAGACGCTTCTTGGCAAAGCCGCGGCAAACAGCGGACAAAGCGAGGAAAAATCTGGTATACCCCCCAAAGCGGCATCTGGCAGACGGTCTGGATGGAGCGCGTCCCCTCGGCTTACATCACCGGGCTAACGATCACGCCTCTGTTTGAAATGAAGGCCGTGCGCATCGTTGTCCATTGTTCTCAGCCCATGCCATGCACCCTCACGCTCGCAGATACCCCCTACACGTTTGAAAGCGGAACCCCTTTTCTGCTCACGCCCAATACATTCCATCCCTGGTCTCCCGAGGACCCCTATCTTTATTCCTTTACGGTGACTGCGGGCAGCGATCTGGTGAGCAGTTATTTTGCCCTGCGCAGCATCCATGTGGAAACAGATGAATCCGGAATTCGTCGCTTGTTTCTCAATGGAAAGCCCTATTTCCAGACCGGTCTGCTCGACCAGGGATATTGGCCGGATGGCCTGTACACGGCGCCTTCAGACGAAGCGATGGTTGCGGACATCCGTGCCGCGCGGGAAATGGGATTCAATATGTTGCGCAAACACCTCAAGGTTGAGCCGCTTCGCTGGTATTATCACTGTGACAGGCTGGGTATGCTCGTATGGCAGGACATGGTCAACGGCGGGCACACGGATTACAACCCGTTGGTCATTCGCGCCCCAATGATCACAGGGATTCATCTGCGGGATCACCACTACCGCATCTTTGGACGAACACATCCGGAAGGCCGCGCGCAATACAATCGCGAGCTCGAGGAAACGGTCCGCCTGCTGTACAACAGCCCATGCGTCGTCCTCTGGGTCGCCTTTAACGAGGGCCTAGGTCAATTCGATGCGGCAAAGGCCGTTCAGCGCATTCGTTCTCTGGACGTTACCCGTCCCATTGATCACGCCAGTGGCTGGCACGATCAGGGCATCGGCGAATTCAAAAGCGTGCATTTCTATTATATGCGCTATCGTTTCCGCCCGGACAAGCTGGGCCGTGCGGTGATCCTTTCCGAGTTCGGCGGATATAATTTGCGAATACCGGATCACGTATTCAACGACCGCTCCTACGGCTATAAAGAACTGACCAGCCCCGAGGCATTCGCTCAGGCCATTGGCGAACTCTACGAAGAACAGATTCTGCCGGCCAAAGCCAAGGGCCTCTGCGCAGCGGTTTACACGCAGCTTACTGACGTCGAAGACGAAGTCAACGGACTGCTCACCTATGACCGCCGCGTTATGAAGATTCCCTCGCATGTGCTCTATTCCATCAACAGCGTCCTTCGCCGGACATGAAAAAACCGCCGGATTCCCAAGGAACCCGGCGGGCTTTTTTATGGGGTTTTGTCCTTGTGCAGACCGCGAATTACTCGGTCACCACAACGCTCAGCGCATTCATGCGCGCCGGCAGAGACATCGTCATCACGCCGTTGGAGTAGATCAGCACATGATCGCCCACAGCCAGTTCCGGCGCATCCTCCGGCAGAGAAACGATGACTTCGTCGCCAATTTCATCGCGAACGATGGTCATGCTCTCCTCGCTCAGCTCCGTGATTTCGCCGGTCACCACAAACATGCTCACGCGAAGCGCAAACACCTGCGGCGGAAGCGAACGGGTCATCGCGCCATTGTAGATTACGAACACGATCTGGCCCACTTCCAGCTTGTCAGCCTCGACGCCTTCGAACACGGATTCCTCACCAAAGTTTACCTGAACCTCGCCCAGAAGGCTGTCCTGCATGATGAAGTAGTCCTCGCCAACTTCAGTCACCGCGCCGCTGAGCGAATAAACCTGTGCAGCTTCTTCTTCCGTTGCAACCTCTTCGACGAGATTGTTCTCCGTGGCCTCGAGGGTCTGCAACTGATTTTCTTCCTTCGCGTTGTTCTCCGCCACAACCACCATAGCGCTCACGGCCAGCACCGCCGCCAAAGCAATCACCAAAATCTTTTTCATGTTCATGTCCTCCTGTTGTTTTTTGTTTGGGCCTCGTCGCCCGACACCATATAGACGCAACTAGGA
>CALVTV010000196.1 GCA_944363005.1 uncultured Clostridia bacterium
GCCGATCGCTATGGACGAGAAGCTGCGCTTCGCTATCCGCGAGGGTGGCCGCACGGTTGGCTCCGGCGTCGTCACGAAGATCATTGAGTGATACGCTCAAAAGCGAAAGAGAAGGAATCCCGGGGAAACCGGGGTTCCTTTTTTTCATACTGAGGAGGGGAACGTTGGGCGGCGCGACTATGCGAGTTCCCCGGAATCCGGAGCCGCGCGCGCCCAGTGGGCGAAGAAGCGGGGCGGAGCGTCGGGAATCGCAAGGAGCGCTGCGGACGGCGCGACTATGCGAGTTCCCCGGAATCCGGAGCCGCGCGCGCCCAGTGGGCGAAGAAACGGGGCGGAGCGTCGGGAATCGCGACTGTGCGAGTTTGTCGGAACATTGGGACTCCCCACAGCGCTTCGCGGCGGTCATCGTGGGTGCGTAAAACTATCGGCCAGCGCCGCGAAGCGGGGAAGGGGTTTGGGGACAATGTCCCCAAGCAGGTCCGGGCGGCAGCCCGGGGGACCCCAAGCGGGTCCGGGCGGCAGCCCGGGGGGACCCCAAGCAGGTTCGGGTGGCAGCCCGGGGGACACCAAACTGCCTTGCATGCTTTGTTCTTGCCAAAAATCGGAAAATGGATTACAATAGAAAAACGAAAATGGTACCGTATGGCTTTCGGCATTTTCACAAAGGATAAGCTAGACCGGTCACAAAGGCATGCCCACAGGCGAGCGTCGGGGAGCGCATGACGGATGAAACCGGAAAAAATCATCGGAAAGAGGCGGTTCAATCATGGGTAAGCTCTCGTATGCGCTGCGCCGCGCAGCCAAAATGGATTATGGCGCTATGCTGCGCACGGCGAATCAGCTGCATGCCAAAACGGGAAAAAGCCGCGTTTGGTTGATGGTGGATATGGCTCGATGCGCGGCGAAGTACAATGCCGGATACGTCGATTACAAGATCGCGCAGATGTACCGGCTGAACGACGCGCAGCGAAAAACGCAGATCACCCGCGGCATCTCCAACAGCATCGTTTCGCGCATGAACGATAAGAAATTCTGGCACTTCTTTGATAACAAGACCGAGTTTAACGAGCTCTTCCGCGAGCAGGTCAAGCGCGAGTGGCTCGACCTGACCCGCGCCAGTGAAGAGGAGTTTGCCACGTTCCTCCAAGGGCGGGGCGACATCATCTGCAAGCCCATCGACGGTTCCAGCGGACAGGGTATCCTCAAATGCGCGCCCGAAGACTATGCGGACCCGAAGGCCCTGTACGATCGCTTGAAGGCGGCGGGCATTGGCATTGTGGAGGATAAGGTCATCCAGCACGAGGCGCTTGCTGCGCTCTGCCCGACCTCCGTGAACACCATCCGCGTGGCGACGCTGCTGGGCGACAAAAAAGAGGGCATCGTCTATGCCTACATCCGCATTGGCAACGGCAAGGTGATGGATAACGTCGATTGCGGCGGCATGGCTGCGCCCATCGACCTTAATACGGGCGTCATTCGCGGCGTCGGCGCGAACAAGGCGGGCGAAACGTTCGAAATTCACCCGATGACCGGCAAGCGCATTCCCGGCACCGTCATTCCTTATTGGCAGGAGGTCAAGGACATGTGCCTCGCCGCGATGCATCGCGTGCCGCAGGTGCGCTTTGTCGCCTGGGACGTGGCGATTACGCCCAATGGCCCGGTGTTTATCGAGGGCAATTCGTTCCCCAGCCACGCCATTCCGCAGTTTGCTGCGCATTTTCCGGACGGTATCGGCATCCTGCCGCGTTTTGAGGAGTTCATTGACCTATGATCTGCACGCTCTGTCCGCGCAACTGTCGCGCCGAGCGCACCGAGTACGAGGGAAAAGGCGTCTGCCGCGTCGGCACGCTGCCGCGGGTCGCGCGCGCGGCGCTGCACATGTGGGAAGAACCGTGCATCAGCGGCACGCGGGGAAGCGGCGCGGTGTTCTTTTCCGGCTGCAATCTGCACTGTGCATTCTGCCAGAACGAGTCCATCAGCCATGGGCTTGCGGGACAAACGGTGAGCATTGAGCGGCTGGCGCAGATTTTTTCGGAATTGGAGGCCCAGGGGGCGCACAATATCAACCTCGTTACCGCAACGCATGTCGTCCCTGCGGTGATCGCGGCGCTGAAACTGTACCGGCCCCGCGTGCCCGTTGTCTACAACTGCGGCGGGTATGAATCCGTGGAGACGTTGCGGATGCTCGAGGGCTTTGTGGACATCTATCTGCCGGATTTCAAGTATATCGATGGGCGCATGGCGCAATTGCTCTCCGGCGCGCAGGATTATCCCGAGGTGGCGCTGGAAGCCATTCGCGAGATGCGCCGTCAGACCGGCCCGGCGGTTTACGACGAAAACGGCTTGATGATCCGTGGAACGCAGATTCGCCATCTGGTGCTTCCGGGGCTGACGGGCGACAGCATGAAGCTGCTCACACTCATTCGCGATGAATTGCCCGAGGGGACGCCCGTTTCGCTGATGGGCCAATACACGCCCTGCGGCCGCGCGATGCAGATTCCCGGGATGAACCGGCGTGTCACCCGCAAGGAATATGCGCGCGTGCTGGCGCACATGGAGGCCATCGGCCTGACGGGATACCGCCAGGAACTCAGCGCGGCAACGGATGCGTTTGTGCCTGCGTTTGACGGCACGGGCGTCTGAAGACGGGCGTTTGTCCGTAAATTTTGCGTAAAAAAGTATACAAAACCGTCTCGCCTTACCCATGAATATTCCGGGGAAGACGGGGGTTTTGTCATGTCAATTCCCTTTTCGGGCGCCGGTTTCGGCGGTAAAACAGCGGGATTCGCAGTACTTTGCGGGTTTTGCTTGTATTTGCAAGAAAATTCCGTCAAGAAATTAACTTATGACGGAACGGGGTGCCCGGCGTTGACAGGCGCGGGATTTCGGGTTAAAATCTCAGTGTTTGAAGCATATTGTGAAAGAGCGGTTCGCCCGGTGCGGCGGACGCAGAGGGAGGATTCCGGATGAGAAAGACCAAAATTGTGTGCACACTGGGCCCGGCCAGCGACAGCGTCGAGATGATCGGCAAGCTGATGGATGCGGGCATGAATGTGTGCCGTCTGAATATGTCGCATGGTTCCTACGAGGAGCAGGGCGAGCGCATTGCGCGCATCAAGCAGCTCCGCGCCGAAAAGAACATCCCGGTGGCCATCCTGCTGGACACCAAGGGCCCCGAAGTGCGCACCAAAACCGTGGAAGGCGGCAAGGTGATGCTTGAAGCCGGTCAGGAGTTCGTGCTGACCAGCCGGGAAATCGAGGGCAGCGCCGAAGCGGTTTCCATCACCTATCCCAAGATGGTGGAGCTCGTCTCCCCCGGCACGCGCATCCTGATTGACGACGGTCTGCTGGATATGAACGTCGTGCGCGTGGAAAATGGCACGGATATCGTCTGCCGGGTCACCAACGGCGGCGTGCTGGGCAGCCGCAAGGGCATTTCCGTGCCCAATGTGGACCTGCAAATGCCCTCCATCGGGGAAAAGGACCGCAACGACATCATCTTTGGCATTGAGCACGGCATCGACATGATTGCCGCTTCGTTCGTCTGCCGCGCCAGCGACGTGCTGACCATCCGCCAGCTTTGCGAGGAGAACGGCGGCGCGCATGTCAAGATCTACGCCAAGATCGAAAACCGTATGGGCGTTGACAACTTTGACGAGATTCTGCGCGTCTCTGACGGCATCATGGTCGCCCGCGGCGATCTGGGCGTGGAAGTCGATATGGAAGAGGTGCCGGTCCTCCAGAAGGTGTTCATCCGCAAGTGCATGGCGGCGGCCAAGCCGGTCATCACCGCTACGCAGATGCTCGATTCCATGATCCGCAATCCCCGCCCGACGCGCGCGGAAGCCAGCGACGTGGCCAACGCCATCATCGACGGCACGGATGCCATCATGCTCTCCGGCGAGACGGCAGCGGGCAAGTACCCCGTGGAATCCGTGGAGACCATGGTGCGCATTGCCAGCTACATCGAGGTTCGGCGCAACACCGAATCCGTCCACGCCATGCAGGAGACGACCCGCAAGGCCACGGCGCATACGCTGGGCAACGCGGTTTCCTATTCCTGCGGCCAGATGGCTGAAGACCTGGGGGCGGCGGCGATCATTACGCCCAGCAACTCCGGCACCACGGCGCGCATGGTGGCGCGCTTCCGCTCGGATTGCCCGATCATTGCGCCTACGCCGGACGAGCATACCTTCCATCAGCTGGGCCTTTGCCGTGGCGTCGTGCCTGCGCACATGACCATGTGCGAGAACACCGACGAGTTGATCCATAAGTCCGTGGAAGTCGCGCACAAGGAGGGCCTGGTCAAGACGGGCGATGTCGTCATCGTTGTGGCGGGCATTCCGACCGGCGTTTCCGGTACGACGAACATGATCAAGGCGCACATCGTGGGCGACGTGCTTCTGCGCGGCATTGGCGTGGGCGAAGGCCGTGTTTACGGCAACGTTTGCAACGTCACGACGTTCAGCGATCTGGCCAGCACGTTCAAGGAGGGCAACGTCATCGTCGCCAAGATGACCTCCAAGGAGATGCTGCCCTACATGCGCAAGGCGGCGGCCGTCGTCGTGGAGAGCACGGACGAAAACTGCCACGCCGCTGTGACCTGCCAGGCGTTGGGCGTTCCGATGTTTATGGACCCCTCGGGTGTGGCGGTGCATATGCTCAAGGACGGCATGATGATCACCGTCGATGCCAGCCAGGGCTTCATTTTCAACGGAATTGAAAAGTAATTGAAACGGGGCGCGGGGGACTTCTCCTGCGCCTCGTTTGTATTTGGAAGACATTCGTTCGCCGGGGTGAATCAGGCGAAAGGCAAGCGGAAGAGGCGAGGCGGACAATTTGGGCGTGAAAACCGGGTTTTTGTGCATTTCCTCTTGCGATTGGGGCATAAAACGGGTATGATGAACACAGAACGGAAAGCAATTGAGCTTTCCGCGAGGATGGAGGATTTGCGATGTTCTATTACTGGGACCCCACGTATGCGCTGGTGATTGTGGGCCTGCTCATTTGTTTGCTGGCTCAGGCCAGGGTTTCCTCGGCGTACGCCAAGTGGAGGGATGTGCCCTCGCGCACGGGATTGACCGGCGCGCAGGTTGCCCGCCGGACTCTGGATGGCAATGGGTGCAGCGATGTGCGCATCGAGGCCATCTCCGGCAAACTGACGGACCACTACGACCCGCGCGACGGCGTGCTGCGCCTGTCCTCCGAGGTTTACGCTTCCAACTCGATCGCGGCGCTTGGCATTGCCGCCCACGAGGCCGGGCATGCCATTCAGGATGCGCGCGACTACGCGCCCATGCGTATCCGCGCGACGCTCGTGCCCATCGCCAACATCGGTTCGCAGGCGGCCATTCCGCTGTTCATGCTCGGCCTGATCATGAGCTGGGAACCGCTGCTGAAGATCGGCATTGTCTGCTTTACGATGGCGGTGCTGTTCTATCTGGTGACTTTGCCCGTGGAGTTCAATGCTTCCGGCCGGGCGATTGCCGTGCTCTCTGCGGACTATCTGCCTGAGGATGAGATGCGCGGCGTGCGCGCGATGCTCTCTGCGGCGGCGATGACCTATGTGGCCGCGGCGCTGCAGGCTGTGCTTCAGCTGCTGCGCCTGGTGCTGCTGGCCAACAGCAGGAGAAGAAACGACTGACCTTCCCGCGTTTTCCGGCGGCGAGGCGGCCGGTATGGGGGAAAGGACGGGGAACATGTCGTACTCATCCAGAACCAAGGAGGAGCTTTGCCGCTTTGAACCGGACAGCGTCTGCTGCCTGCTGGCGGAGCTTTCGGGCATCATTTCGGCGGCGGGTTCGGTCATCTATCGCGGCGGCGGCGAGAAGCGCCTGTCCATTGAGACGGAGAACAATGCCGTCGCCCGGCGCATTTTCCGCCTGCTGCGCGACGTGTTTGACGTGACGCCGGAGCTCATTACCCTGCAACGCGCGCGCCTGGGCGGGCGCAGCACGTATCGCTGCGAGCTCAGCGGCGACGAGGCGTCCTTCGTGCTGGAGGGTTGCGGCATCGACTACTTCCAGCGGCGCGGCGTGCCCCGCGAGGTGACGGCGCGCAAGTGCTGCCGCATGGCGTTTTTGCGCGGCGTGTTTCTGGCATGCGGCTCCGTGGCCGATCCGGAGCGCGAATACCATTTGGAGTTCGTGCTGGGCGACGAGGCGTTCGCCGCCGCGCTGCAAAAGCTGATTGCGCGCTTTGACCTGACGGCCTCGCTGTCAAGCCGCCGCCAGATGAAGCTGCTCTACCTCAAGGGACAGAGCGCCATCTCGGACATGCTCAGCATTTTCGGCGCGAACCACGCGCGCTTTGCCATGGAGGACGCCTATATCCGCAAGGAACTGCGCAACAACGCCAACCGCGCCGTCAACTGCGACAGCGCCAATGTGCAGCGTGCGGTCACGGCGGCATCGCGCCAGAGCGAGGCGATCGAGCGGCTCCTCGCCGCGCGCGGCGAGGCCAGCTTACCGCCGCAGCTGCTGGAAACGGCCAAGCTGCGGCTGCAATATCCCGAGGTATCGCTCGAGGAACTCGGGCGCATGTGCGACCCGCCCGTCGGCAAGAGCGGCGTCAACCACCGCATGCGCAGGCTCGAGCAGATGGCCGCGGAGATCGACGGATGATCAGGACGCGCGCCGTCCGGAAAGGAGAAGCATGATTCACAAGGAAGTCGATGTTTTGCTCGGCGGCATGCTCCTGACCCGCCAGGCCGCCAATCTTTCGCAGCGGATGCAGGCGTATGAATCGCGCCTGTTGCTTCGCCGGGGGGAGATGACGGTCAACGGCAAGTCCCTGATGGGCATTGTGTCGCTGGGGATCCAGGGCGGGCAGCGGATTACCGTCATGGCCGAGGGGCCGGACGAGGAGGCCGTCGTGGCCGAATTTTCCCGGCTGATGGCCGGGGATTCACCCTTGACAGAAGGCTGAGTTTTGCTTATAATATCTACGATATCCGGCGATGACGGGGAAAGCCCGGACGATTGGCCTCAAGAGAGCGCGGCCCTTGGCTGAAAGGCGGCGCAGGCGGGCGTTCGTGTGCTCCGGCCCCCAGCAGCCGCGGCGCCAACAACGCCGCCGTATGGCCCGCGTTAAGGGCGTCAAGGCGGGCATGCGCGTCATGCCAAACCGGGTGGTACCGCGAAGCAACGCTTCGTCCCAGTGCAGGGGCGAAGCGTTTTTCATTTGCCCCACATCCCATCGAAGAAAGAGAGGAAGAAATCCATGGCCAAGAAAAATCAACAGGAGTTCGTGCAGCACATCACGCCCCGCAGCGAGGACTTTTCCCAGTGGTACACCGATGTGGTGAAGCTGGCCGATCTTATGGACTATACGCCCGTGCGTGGCTGCATGGCGATCAAGCCCTACGGCTACGGCATCTGGGAGCTGATTCAGCAGCATCTGGACGCGGAATTCAAGCGCACCGGCCACCAGAACGTCTCCATGCCGATGCTCATTCCCGAGAGCCTGCTGCTCAAGGAAGCGGATCACGTCGAAGGCTTTGCGCCCGAAGTTGCCTGGGTAACCCAGGGCGGCACGGAGCCGCTTCAGGAGCGCCTGGCTGTGCGCCCGACGAGCGAGACGATCTTCTGCACGATGTACGCCAAGTGGGTGCAGAGCTGGCGCGACCTGCCGCTCAAGTACAACCAGTGGTGTTCCGTCATGCGCTGGGAAAAGACGACCCGCCCCTTCCTGC
>CALVTV010000197.1 GCA_944363005.1 uncultured Clostridia bacterium
GTGCGGCCGTGCGGACGGTTTGTGCAGACAGCCGCGCGATTGCTGGAAGAACGCCTGTACCAAGGGATGGACGAAGCGCAAGGCAGCGCGTCTTCCTTGTAATTCGGAGTGCTGTTCCTGAATGAAATCGAGCGATAAACGCGAGAGAAGGCGGGGGTTGGGCGGTAGAGCCGGGTCGTTTTGAATCGAAGCCGATATGCCAGAATCGGAACGATTTGCATTGCGCAAGTTGAGCCGCTGCACGACGATGTGAAAGCGCCGGCCCTTCAGCCGGGCGTCGCTTGATGTGCCTGAAAGCTTCTTGTATCATACGACAGTCTGCCGCCTTTGGCGGCAGGCGTTTTGCTTTGCCTGGTCGGGGCGCGGCATGCCGTCCTGTGCAGCGCGTTCATTCTGCATCCCACTTCGCATAGGATGACCGGGGTGATCGCATGATTGAACAGCTTGTCTTGTTTTTCCTGCGCGATGCATTGTTCCTGCTGGGGTATCTCTCGCGCGTCAACGCCTTTCCCCAGCCGCTGAGTCACGCGCAAGAGGCGGAAATGATTCAGCGCATGGCGGAAGGGGACGAACGCGCGCGGGAGAAGCTCATTGAACACAATTTGCGCCTGTGCGCGCATATTGCCCGCAAATATACGGTTCCGGGGTGCGACGCGGACGACCTGATTTCCATTGGTACCGTGGGGCTGATCAAGGGTGTGGGCACATTCAAGCCCGGAACCGGGACGCAGCTGAGCACGTACTGCGCGCGGTGCATCGAAAACGAAATCCTCATGTGCCTTCGGGCAAGCCAGAAGCGGCGGGGGGATGTGTCCCTGCATGAGCCGATCGGCATGGACGGCGAGGGCAACGAGATCACACTCATCGACGTGTTGGGGACGGAGGAGGGCGCCGTGCACGATGAGGTGGAGCGGCGCGTGAGCCTTCAGAGCATCCGCAAGCTGGTGCAGACACAACTGCACGGGCGGGAGCGGACGGTTCTTGAAATGCGCTACGGCCTGATCGACGGGCAAATGCACGCGCAGCAGGAGATCGCAAAGCGCCTGGGCATCTCGCGTTCCTACATTTCCCGAATTGAAAAAAAGGCGATGGAGCAGCTGCGGCAGGCGTTCGAATCCGGGGCGGGCGCGGCGCTTACAACGGATGCAGACGGGAAAAAAACAGGCGGCGCGCGAAGAAGGCAGAGGGAAAACGATGAAAATACTTGATCTTTGCTGCCAGACGTGCTAATATTGTAATACGAGTGCACATCGCTGATACGGCATTGTCCGTACGCGGACGATGCTTTGCATACTCCAATTCCGAAAATACGTATGGAGGGATATTTCACATGATTACAGCAGGTGATTTTCGTAAAGGCGTGACCATTGAGTGGGAAGGCGGCGTCTGGACCATCGTGGATTTCCAGCACGTGAAGCCGGGCAAGGGCGCTGCGTTCGTGCGCACCAAGCTCAAGAACGTCATGACCGGCGCTGTGGTGGAGCGTTCTTTCAACCCGACCGATAAGCAGCCGCGCGCGACCATCGAGACCAAGGAGATGCAGTACGTTTACAACGACGGCGAATTCTACTACTTCATGGATCAGGAGACGTTCGAGCAGATCCCGCTGACGCTGGATCAGGTGGAGGATGCCATCCGCTTCATGAAGGAAGAGACGATGGCGACCGTTCGTTTCTTCAAGGGCAAGGCCTTCTCCGTGGAAGCGCCCAACTTTGTGGTGCTCGAAGTGACGGAGACGGAGCCGGGCTTCAAGGGCGATACCACCAGCAACACCACCAAGCCGGCGACGCTTGAGACCGGTTATCAGATTGCGGTGCCGCTGTTCATCAACATCGGCGACAAGATCCGCGTGGATACCCGCGACGGTTCCTACATGTCCCGCGCGTAAGCGGCGTACGTATTTGCATGGAGGCCTGACGATGAGCAAGATGGGCGAAAAAGTGGCGTATTTGAAGGGCTTGGCCGAAGGCATGCGGCTTGACGCCCAGAGCGACCAGGGCAAGCTCCTGCTGGCAATGATTGAGGCCATGGAGGCTTTTGCCACAGAGCACGAGGAAACCAGCGCGCAGCTCAATGAGCTTGAGCAGTATGTCGAGGAGATCGACAGCGACGTCAGCGATTTGGAAGAGGTTCTCTTTTCCGAGGAAGAGGACGAGGAACTCGAAGATGAGGACGAGGACGAGGAGCCGGATGACGGCCTGATCGAGTACGAGTGCCCGCACTGCGGCACGGTTGTCTTCTTCGACGAGGAAGCGTTCGACATGGAGGAGAAGCACCTGTGTCCCAACTGTCATCGCAGCGTCTTTGAGGACGATGACGATACGGACGATGGGGATGAGGATTGAGTTCGCATTCCCCATAAAGCAAAGGACTGCTGCGGCGTAGGCGCGTTTGCGCTTTGCTGCGCAGTCCCTTTCTATACCGGCATCATGATTTCATAGAGGATGGACACATGAAGAAAATCATTTGTTTGTTGCTGCTCCTGCTGCTTTCTACCGGTCTGACGGCCGCACTGGCAGAGGAAATTCAGTATACCGCCACCGTCACCAAGGATATGACCATACGAAAGACGAAGTCAACCTCCGGTGTCAAGCTGGGAAGCGTTGAGGCAAATGAGTTGATCAGTGTCATCGAATATGGAAGCGAATGGACGTATATTGAGAAGGGCGATGTCAAAGGGTACGTCCTGTCCAAGAACGTCGTGGATCTGGCCGATGCGCAGGGATATAACGATGAGGCGGACGCGCTGTATCTGGGCGTGACGGACAAGGAGCTGACCATTCGCCGCGAGAAGAGCCGTTCTGCGCAGCGCATGCAGACCCTTGCAGAGGGGGAAACGGTGTACATTCTGGAGCTGGGCGAGGAATGGCACAAGGTCGTCAAGCAAGGCGTGGAAGGCTATGCGCTCTCCGGAAGCATTGCCGGCATCCAGCCTGCGCACGAGGGCATCGAAGTCCCGGAGGAATTCAAGGACCCGGAGCCGTTTGTGGCGGTATATCGCGCGACGGCGGACGTCAACCTCTCCATCCGGCGCGAGGCGCAGGAGGATTCCAAGCTGCTGGGTACCGTCTATGAGAACGAAGAGGTGGACGTCATGTCCATCGGGGAAGAGTGGGCGTATGTGCAGCAGGGAGACGTCGTGGGCTATGTGCGCGCGGATCACCTGCGCTATTACAAGCGCTACGATCCGTATGGGCCGTTTATTCCGGGGGTAACCTGGTATCCCTACGCGGCCAGAACCCTGCGCGACGTGGAGATCTTTGACGCGGAAACGGGTGAATCGCTCAGAGTCGTGCCCGCCGGCGCCGTCATGGTGGTCAGCGCGCTGGATAGCGACATGTCCGTGACCCTGCCCTATGACCGCATTACGGGCCGCATCTATGCCACGGCGGACCTGGATTTTGAGGTGGTCATGCCGTGGGATGAGGCGCAGATGGGCGATCTGGTCGCCGTGTTTTCCACGTATTACGATCCGGAACAGGAGACGGACGAGCAGATTGGCCGGTTGCACAACATCATGCAGGGCGTTACGCGCCTGAATGACGTGGTGGTTCCCGCGGGCGAAAAGTTCTACTTCAACGATTTCTGCGCACCTTACACCAAGAGCAACGGCTATGAACTGGGCCCGATTGTCAATTACGTCTCGTCCCAGAAGTTGGGCTATGGCGGCGGAATCTGCCAGGTTTCGACCACGCTCTATGATGCGATTTTGCAGATCCCCATCGAGGTGATCAAGCAGCAGGTTCACTCTTCTTACGGCATTTCCTACGCGCCGCTGGATATGGATGCGGCGGTCGGCGCGGGCAATATCGACCTGCGCCTGCGCAACACGTTGCCCTATGATGTGCGCTTTGCGTTGCAGGCCACAGGCGGTGTGCTGACCGTGCGCGTTTACAGGGCAAGCTGATGATGGGCTGGAAGCGTTTGGCCGCGATCTTGCTCGTGTTGCTCTTTTGTGTTCAGGGGGCAGTGGCCGAGGAGGAAGAGACAGCGGAGTTTACCGGCGTGATTGGCAAGCGAATGGACGTTCACCAGTGGGGGAGCGAAAAGTCCGGAATTCTGGGCACGATTGAGGCTGACACGGTCGTGGACGTCTACAACAAGGGGCGCACATGGACACGCATCGACTTTGAGGGCAGACAGGGCTATGTGCTGACCAAGTACGTCGAGCGCGTGCAGCGCAAGAACCCGTTTGACGGGCCGATGCCGGGGGTGTCCGAGCATATTGCCGTGGGATGCGTGTTGGAGGATACGAGCTTTTTGCCGGAAGGGTATCAGTATGCCGTATCGCTCAGCGCAGGCTCATGGCTCTCTATTGAGGAAATCCGGGATGGACGCGCGTACTTCCCTTACCGGCGGGAGCCGGAGAACGTGAGCGTGAGCGCGCAAAAGCTCAAGATCTATGACTTTGTTCCCTGGGATGAGGCGCAGCCGGGCGACTTGCTCTATGCCTTTACGACGTTTTATACGACGAGCCTCAACAAGGAGGGCAATTCGGGCCGGCTGTACAACATTGCGCTGGCCACCGAGCGCCTGACGAGCATTCGCGTCAAAGAGGGAGCGAGCTTCTCCTTCAACGCGATTTGCGGGCCGTACACCAAGGAAAACGGATACCGCTCCGCCCCGATACTCTCCGGAGAAAGCAGCATGGGGTATGGCGGGGGTGTTTGTCAGGTTTGCAGCACGCTGTACAACATCGTGTTGCGCGTTCCGACGTTCATTGAGGAAATGCATTGGCATTCGCAGGGCGGAGTCAGTTACCTGCCCGCAGGATTTGATGCGACCGTTGGCAGCGAGAGCGACTTGGTGTTTCGCAATGTGTTGCCCTACGATGTGCGCATTGAGTTTGAGAACCTGGATGGCGTCATGACCGCCTTTTTGTTCCGGGACTATGAGGAGTAAGGCATGAAGATTCTGGTTTCCAACGACGATGGAATTACCGCGCCGGGCCTTGCCGCGCTCGTGCGCTGTCTGAATGGGGCGGGGCACGAGGTGACCGTCTGTGCGCCGGATGGGCAGCGGTCCGCGACGAGCCAATCGCTGACCATTGGCAGGCCGCTGGTGGTCAAACCGGCCCGGATTGAAGGCGCTGTGCGCGCGTATGCGATTGGCGGAACGCCCGCGGACTGCGTCAAGCTGGGACTCAGCGTGCTTTGCCCTGAGGCAGAAGCGGTCTTTTCCGGCGTCAACCATGGATACAACGCCGGTACGGACGTGCTCTATTCGGGAACGATCGGCGCGGCGATGGAAGGTGCGCTCAGTGGGCGCCCGGCGCTGGCCATTTCGCTGGCGTCTGCGCGAGAGGATACGTATGATCTGGCGGCGCAGACGGCTTTGCGGGCGTTTGAACACATCATGCGCCATCCGATGCCGCCGTATTGCGTGATGAATGTCAACTATCCGGCCTGCGATTGCGCAAAGGGACTTGTCAGCGCGCCCATCGAATTGCTTCACTATGATGAGACGTATGTTCGGGAAGAAAATGAGGCAGGGGAAACCGTCTATCGGCTGGAAGGTGCGATTCATACCGGATGCCGTCAGAGTCCGGACTATGAGCTGCTCAAGCAGGGCTATGCGACGATGACCGTGCTTCATTATGACATGACGCATCGCGAAGCGACCGCGGCCATCACGTCGCTAGAATAACAAAGCCAAAAATGCAAATCTATGCAGGAAGGTGAAAAACTTCTTGCATTTTTTTGCGCTATTTGGTAGAATAGAAGGAGAGAATGCGCGCGGAAACGGCGCAAGGAGGATCAATATATGCAGGACATGCAGGACATGCTGCGAAAGCTGAACCAATCCGGAAAACGGCTGAGCAAGGGACACCGCAAGATTGCAGAGTACATCGTGGAGCATTATGACAAGGCGGTATTCATGACGGCTTCCAAGCTGGGGGAGAAGGTCGGCGTGAGCGAATCGACGGTTGTGCGCTTTGCCTCTGCGATGGGCTATGAGGGGTATCCGCAGTTGCAGCGCGCGCTGCAGGAGCTCGTTCGCCACTGGCTGACCTCTGTGCAGCGCTTTGAGATGTCCACGGATATCGATCAAAGCGAGGTGCTGCGCACCGTGCTGCATGAGGATATGCAGAACATTCGCATGACGACCGAAGAGATCGACGCCGCGGCCTTTGAGGAAGTGGTGAACAAGATCATCTCCGCCCGCAACATCTACGTGATGGGCTTGCGCTCTGCGGCACCGATTGCGCAGTTCCTGGCCCACTACCTGAACTTTATATTCGACAACGTGCGCATCGTATCGGAAGCGAGCGGCGACGTGTTTGAGCAAATCAGCCGCATCAACGAGAGCGACCTGCTTTTTGGCATCAGCTTCCCGCGATACTCGACCCGTACCCTGGAGGCCATGAATTTCGCGCGCGCGCGTGGCGCGCAGGTCGTTGGCCTGACGGATGGGCCGATGTCGCCGGTTTATGCGACAAGCACCGTCTGCCTGACGGCGCGCACGGACATGGCGTCGTTTGTCGATTCCATGGCGGCGCCTTTGTCGGTGATCAACGCGCTGATTGTGGCGTTGGCGCTGCGCCGCAAGGATGAATTGAGCGAGCATTTCCGCCTGATGGAAGGAATCTGGGATGAATACAGGGTCTATGTCGGCAAGGATCGCGTGTGACGTGGTGGTCATTGGCGGCGGCGCGGCGGGCATGATGTCCGCATTGCAGGCCGCGTATGCCGGAGCGAGCGTGATTCTGCTGGAAAAAAACGAGAAGCTGGGAAAGAAGATCTACATTACCGGGAAAGGCCGCTGCAATGTGACGAACGTGGCGGAGCTGGAGGAATTCTTTCAAAATGTGCCGCGCAATCCGCGCTTTTTGCAGGCGGCATTGCATCAGTTCGATCATGAGGACGTGACGGCGCTGCTGGAGATGCTGGGCACGCCGACGAAGGTTGAACGTGGCGGCCGTGTCTTCCCGGTCAGCGACAAAGCGAGCGATGTTACACGCGCGCTGGCCCGCGGCATGCGGGATGCGGGCGTGCAGGTGGAGCTCAACACGGCGGTTTCGTCCGTGCGTCGCGGCGAAGACGGCCTTTGGGAGATCGCGCTTACCGCGGGCGGCGTGCTGCGTGCGCAATGCGTGATCGTGGCCACGGGCGGCGCGAGCTATCCTTCGACGGGCTCCACCGGGGATGGATACCGGTTTGCCCGCGACAATGGGCATACGGTGACGGAGCTTCGCGGCTCTCTGGTCGGATTGACGATCGACCAAAAGGGGCCGACGCTCTTGCAGGGACTGGCGCTCAAAAACGTGCGCGTGAGCGCTGCGGTGGGCAAAAACAAGATCTTTGACGAGCTGGGCGAAATGCTCTTTACGCACTTTGGCGTCAGCGGTCCGCTCATTCTCTCTCTCAGCAGCCATCTGCCGGACGACGTGACGCAGGCGAATGTTTTGCTGGACATGAAGCCTGGGCTCACGCAGGAACAGGTGGACCAGCGCTTGCAGCGGGAATTTACCGAGAATGCGCGCAAGCAGCTTTCTTCGGTATTGCTTACGCTGATGCCTGCGCGCATGGGCCCCGTGTTTGCGCAGCTTTGCGGGATGACGGCGGAAAGCCCTGTCAATCAGATCACGCGAGAGCAGCGGTTGACTTTGGGGCGGATGCTCAAGGCATTGCCACTTGAAATCGCGGGTATGCGGCCGCTGGAGGAGGCGATTGTCACCCGGGGTGGAATCCATGTTCGGGAAATCACACCGGGCACGATGATGAGCCGCGTGCAGGACGGATTGTTTTTTGCGGGCGAAGTGCTGGATGTGGACGCGCATACCGGGGGATTCAATCTGCAGATTGCGTTTTCCACCGGTGCGTTGGCGGGGAAAAGCGCGGCGGCCTTCGCGCTCGAACATATGTAAACATACACGAGAAGCGGACGGGTAATAACCCGCCCGCTTTGGAGCATATATCAAACCATTCACGTCGAAGGAAGGAGGCCAAGTATGAACGCGAAAAACGAAGAGGATCGCAGAATTTACGAGAGAAGTGCCCGTTTGATTTTGCTGCTCGCCCTGAGGGAGGTGCTCCCGGGCGCAAAGGTGCGCATCGAGCACAGCATCGGCAGCGGTGTGTACATGACCGTGCAAGGCGCAAGCCTCACAGCGGCAAAGGTGAGGGCGATTGAGGCGAAAATGCGCGACATTTCGGCCCGAAATCTGCCGATTGTCAAGGAGCGCTGGACGCGCGAGGCGGCGCAGCAGTATTTTGCGGCCTGCGGGCAGGAGGACACGGTTCGCCTGCTGGGATATCGCCCGTTTGATTACTTTGACGTGTACACCTGTGACGGGCTCAGCGAGTATTTTTATGGAGACATGGCGAAGACGACCGGTGAGATCAAGCGCTTTGCGCTTCGCTTTTATTACCCCGGCATGGTATTGCTCCTTCCGCGGGACGATTTTGACGGGCCGCCGGCTGCCTTTGTGGAGCGTCCAAAGCTCATGCGGGCTTATGTGGAAGCCAACGAGAATTCCCGCATTTTGCAATGCGAAAACGCGGCGGATCTCAATGACATCATCGCCCGCGGCGAGGTGCGCATGTTTATCCGCGTCAATGAAGCGCTTCAGGAACGCGCCGTGGCCCAGATTGCCGAGCGCATTGCCGCCCGGGGAACCCGCGTCGTGTTTGTGGCGGGCCCGTCCTCCAGCGGGAAGACGACCTTTGCCAATCGTTTGAGCGTGCAGCTTCGGGTCAGCGGCCGGCGGCCTGTGGCGATTTCGCTGGACAATTATTACCTCGACCGCCCACTTGTTCCCCTGGGACCGGACGGCAAGCCGGACCTGGAGAGCCTGGAGTCGATCGACGTACCGCTGTTCAACGAGCATCTGGTGGATCTGTTGGCGGGGCGGGAGGTGGAACTTCCCCGGTATTCCTTCGCAACGGGAACGCGGGAACCCAAGGGCGTCAAGCAGCGGGTGGATGCGGATCAGGTGCTGATTATCGAGGGCATTCACGGCTTGAATGATGCACTCAGCGCGGATATTCCCTCGGAACTCAAGTTCCGGGTGTATGTCAGTGCGCTCACGCAGCTCAACCTGGATTGCCATAATCGGATTCGCACGACGGACGTGCGGCTATTGCGGCGCATGGTGCGCGATCATCGCGCGCGAGCAACCAGCGTGGAGCAGACCATGCAGATGTGGGATGGGGTGCGCGCGGGCGAGGAAAAGTATATTTTCCCTTTCCAGGAACGGGCGGACGTCATCTTCGACTCGTCGTTGCTGTATGAAATTTCGGTACTCAAGCGCTATGCGTATCCCATGCTGCGCTCCATTGCGCCGGACAGTCCCTGGTATGTGCGCGCGCGACGGCTGGTCAAATTTCTCAACTACTTTAAAGATTGTGGTTCGGAGGATGAAATTCCGCCGACATCCATCCTGCGAGAGTTTATTGGCGGGTGTACGTTTTACGACGAATAAAACCGGCATGCCATGGGATGAGAACCCCGCTGCTTTCTGGCCGGGACACATGCCGGGCAAGGCGTTTTCCATTGCATCATAAAGAAAGAGAGCTGTTTTGAACAGCTCTCTTCTCTTGTCGGTTTTGAAGTTGGATTGCTTTGAATGTCAGGTTGTCCGGTGAACCGCAGACTTCCCACGCGGGGGCGGGTTACATGCCCGTGATGCGATTCCACAGGTCGCCGAAGTCATCGGCCAGTTCGTCAAGGCCGGTTGCCTGGCCAACACGCTCCGCAAAGTTTTTGACCTGACCGTAGAGCGTGTCGTCGTCCGTGATTTCAATGCGCGTGAGCGTTTGCTCCACTTCCTGCACTTTTTCGGTGATCATCTGCTTCATGCGGTCATCCAGGCCGGCGCTGTACTGATCGTCGAACTCGACGGCAACCAGCACGCGGTCATCGTAAACAACCACTTCCGCATCATCGATTTCGCTGATGCGCTCCACGGCTTCGCTGATGCGTTCCGCCATCTGACCTGCCTCGGCAGGCGTCATATTGACGGGGGCTTCAGTCATCAGCGCCGTTGGAGATGCCGTTGGCTGCGGACTTTGGGTCATGGTGGCCGTCGGCTGTGCCGTCATGGGCACGGTTGTGGGGTTCATGGTGTTGGCGGTGCCAGAGGAACAGCCGCTCAAAGTCATTCCTGCTGCAATCATGCACAGCAGGGCGAGAATCCATTTTTTCACTTGATTCGCCTCCTTGGCGCTATTGTGCGCACAAGCGCGCAGAACTATCATGCTTTTTTTTGAAAAAATTTTCCACACGCGGTAAGCCGCGCACATGGGCGATGAAAATTCGAATGGATGGATAAAACATAAAAAAGAAACGGATAAATTGCCCATGGTACGCATATCCTGTTGATGAAGAACCATCTGAGGCCGGGTTTGTTGGCCTTCGCGTTTGCGGACAAGGCCGGAAAAACTCGATGGAACCGGCCGTGTTCCGATCATGTCGCCCTTTGGGAGGAGCTGAAACAAGTGGAATCTGTCAGAACATTCAATCACATGACGGTTGTACAACTGCGTGAGCTGGCCAGGGAGAAAAAAGTGCGTTTGCCTGGCGGGGTCAATAAGGCACAGATTGTCGAGCTGCTGACACGCAGCCTTTCGGAAGAGACGCCGAAGGCTGTGCAGATCGACGAAGCCGAAATCGGGCTGTACAAGCCCAAGCCGCTTGGCTACTATAATGAAGAGTACGGAACGAGCAACCCGGTTGTGCCCAAGATGCTGGAGGCGGGCTTGCTCGATGGCGGGCAGGGAATTCTGGAAGTGCAGCCAGGGGGCTATGGATTCCTTCGCGCGCAGAATTGTTCGCCGGGACCGCAGGATATCTACGTTTCCATCGCGCAGATTCGCCGGTTCGCGCTCCGCTCGGGCGATCAGATCACCGGAAAGACGCGGCCTCGCCGCGTTGGGGATCGGTACAATGCGCTCATGTACATCGAATCCGTCAATGGAGATCACCCGGAAGTGGCCCGTCAGCGACGGCCGTTCGATCAGCTGACGCCGATTCACCCCAACCGCCGGCTGACGCTGGAGGGGGACGGGGGCAACGCGGACCCATCCATGCGCCTGCTGGACTTCATCGCGCCGATTGGCCTTGGACAGCGCGCGCTGATCGTGGCGCCGCCCAAGGCAGGCAAGACCGTGCTGCTCAAGAAAATTGCCCAGGCCATTGAAAAGAACCACAAGGACATCGAATTGATGATCCTCTTGATCGACGAACGGCCGGAAGAGGTTACGGACCTCAAGCGCAGTGTGGACGCGGAAGTCATCTATTCCACATTCGACGCGCCGCAGGAAAACCATGTGCGCGTGGCGGACATGGTGTATGAACGGGCGCAGCGGCTTGTGGAACAGGGCAAGAATGTGGTGGTGCTGATGGACAGCCTCACCCGTCTGGCACGCGCTTGCAACGCATTGGCGCCAGGGGGACGGGCCATGAGCGGCGGCCTTGCGCCGGGCGTGCTGCAAAAACCGAAGCGCTTTTTCGGCGCGGCGCGCAACATCGAGGAAGGCGGTAGCCTGACCATCATTGCGACGGTGCTGGTGGAAACGGGAAGCCGAATGGACGATGTGATCTTTGAGGAATTCAAGGGCACTGGCAACGCGGAAATCCGGCTCGATCGGGCGCTGTCGGAGGCGCGCGTCTTCCCGGCGATCGATTTGGCGCGTTCGGGAACGCGGCATGAAGAACTGCTTTTGTCCCAAACGGAGTGCGAAGGCGTGGCGCTGGTGCGGCGCATGCTCTCCCAGGGCCATACCCGGGAGGCGACACAGCAACTGCTCTCCATGATGCTCAAAACGGCGAAAAACGAAGAATTTTTCAAAAGATTGAAAGAATGGCTTGCAATTTGGGAGAAAGAGGGGTATACTATACGAAGTCTCCGCTCAAGCGTATGAGAAGGTATGCCTGTCATATCTTTCATGCGATAGTATCGCGGCGAAAGAGGTGAAAATCGTGAAGGAAGGCATTCATCCGAAGTATCAGAAGGCGACCGTGACCTGTGTTTGCGGCAATACCTTCGTGACGGGCTCGACGAAGAAGGAGCTGCGCGTTGAAATTTGCTCCAAGTGCCACCCGTTCTTTACCGGCAAGCAGAAGCTGGTGGACGCTGGCGGCCGTGTGGATCGCTTCAAGAAGCGCTACGGCATTTGATTCCAATAGGCGAATGGAGACGGCTTCGGCCGTCTCTTTTTCTTTATTGTGATTGCGGTGGCGGAGACGGATAACGCAGGAAAAGAAAAATATATAGGATAAAACGTAAAATATAGTTGACATATATGCCGTGCCCATCTATAATACAGGTGTGGAATGCGTGGCGCAGAATGCGTCCCGGGAAAAGGAGGCGGCCTGTGGTGAAGAACCTTCGGATGAAGGCGGCGCGCGTGAGCTGCGACCTGTCCCAGGAGGATTTGGCGGCGCGCGTGGGTGTGACGCGCCAGACGATCGGCATGATCGAGGCGGGACGGTTCAATCCCTCGCTTGCGCTGTGCGTGGCCATTTGCCGCGCACTGGGCAAGACGCTCAACGATCTGTTCTGGGAGGAGGAAGAAGCTTGAAGCTGTATCTGAAAACCCGGCAGGTGCTCGATGAGCGGGAAATGCAGGAAGTCTATCGCATTGAACACCGCGGATTGTGGGCGATGTACACGCTGTTGTGTGCGTCGGTGATTGTGCAGATGCTCTTTGGCGCGCCGCTGGCGCAAATGGCGGGCGAGATGTTCGTCATCGGAGTGGTGAGCGTAGCGCTGCCCGTCGCCTACGCGCGGCGCGTAATCTGGGATATCGATGCCCGGCCGAGCACGCGCGGCAACGCGGTGTATGCGGCGCTGTCCGCGGTGGGCGTGGCGGTGATCGTCTTGGGCCGGCGCGCCAATGGGGTTGCGGCTCTTTTGGCGGGGATTGCCATGTTCCTGCTGTGCTTCTCGCTGCTGACG
The DNA here is from genome assembly GCA_944363005.1 of uncultured Clostridia bacterium. Taxonomy (GTDB): domain Bacteria; phylum Bacillota; class Clostridia; order Christensenellales; family Aristaeellaceae; genus Ventricola. Next base: position 12,902 of record CALVTV010000197.1, read on the forward strand.
CTGCTCATGCACTATGTGCGCCGTCGGCAGGAGGCCCAAAACCGCGAGCTTGAAGAGGACTAAAATTCGAGGATAAAGGGGTAACGGACGATGAGCAAACAGAGCAAAATCTATCAGGATATTGGCGGCCAGGCGGTTATGGAGGGCGTGATGATGCAAAACCCTGCCAACGGATCCGTCGCCATCGCCGTGCGCAGGCCGAGTGGGCGCATCGTGGTGACGTGTGAGCACCGGGAACCGCTCTCCAAGAAGCATCCGTGGATGGGATGGCCCATCATTCGCGGCTGCGTGAACATGGTTACGATGCTCGCCATGGGCATGAAGACGCTGGACAAGAGCACGCAGATGCTCGGCGTGATGGAAGAGGAGCCGAGCAAATTCGAGAAGTGGCTTTCCGAAAAGTTGGGCGCCAGCCTGGACAAAGTGGTCATGGCGGTGGCGATGGTGCTGGCGGTTTGCCTGAGCCTTCTGTTGTTTGTGGCTCTGCCTTCCGTGGCGGCGACGCTGGCGGGTTATGTGTTTGACAATCGCATCGTCATCAATTTGATTGCGGGCGTTGTGCGTATCGCTATTCTGATCGGTTATATGGCGGCGGTCGGGTTTGTGCCGGACATCAAGCGCGTGTTCATGTATCACGGCGCGGAGCACAAGACGGTCTATTGCAATGAGGCGGGTCTGGAATTGACGCCGGAAAATGCGCGCCAGTTTTCCTGCCTGCATCCGCGCTGCGGCACGGCCTTCCTGTTCCTGGTGATGATCATTTCCATTCTGATTGGCTCGGTTGCGGATCAGGTGATTTACCTGCTCTTTGGCGTGGAAAAGCTCGGCTTCCTGCTGCGCTTTGGCCGTAGCCTGCTCATTTTGCCGGTGGTGACGGGCGTTTCCTACGAGGTGCTCAAAGGGTTGGCGCATGCCGGGGATCACGTCCTTGTGCGGGCGCTGCGTTGGCCGGGATTGATGCTTCAGCATCTGACGACCCGTGAACCGGATGACGCGATGCTTGAGGTCGCCATCGCCTCGATGAAGGCGGCCAAGGCGGGCGCGGAGCACTATCGCACCGGAATGGACAAGGGCGTATATGTCTACTCCGGCGATGAGGACGTGGAGAAGAAGGCGGACAAGGGCGGCGAAACGGAAGCTGCCGGTCAGCAGGAAAAGGACGGGGCGACGGCGTGACGATCAGGCAAACGCTTGCCGCGGCGGCGCGCAGGCTGGAAGCGGCTGGCGTACCCGATGCGCAATACGATGCACAGGCGATGCTGGCGCATGTGCTCGGCGAGGATATGCTGGGCATGCGCATTGACGGAGGCCGCGAGGTGAGCGCCGAGGCGTTTGCGCGGTACGAGGCGATGCTCAGCCGGCGCGCGGTACGCGAGCCGATGCAGTATATTCTGGGGGAGACGAGCTTTATGGGGCTGGATTTTCGCGTGGGCCCCGGCGTGCTCATCCCCAGGCAGGATACGGAAATTCTCTGTGAGGAGGCGCTCAGGCGCCTGGGCATCACAGGCGAGCGCGTGCTGGATATCGGCACGGGCTCCGGCGCGTTGGCAATTGCCATCGCGCTGTTTGCCGTTACGGCGCAGGTTACGGCCGTGGATGTCAGCGACCAGGCGCTCGATCTCGCGCAGCAGAACGCGCAGCGGCTAGGCGCCAATGTGCGCTTTTTAAAGAGCGACTGTTTTGACGCGGTGGCGCAGGAGCGGTTTGACATGATCGTCTCCAATCCGCCCTACATCAGCGGGGAAGAGATGAAGACGCTGATGCCCGAGGTGCGCATGGAGCCGGAACTGGCCCTCTACGGCGGCGAAGACGGGCTTGCCTTTTACCGGCGTATCACAAGGGAAGCCGGGCGGCATCTGACGCCTGGCGGCTGGCTGCTGTTTGAAATCGGTTGGCAGCAGAAGGATGCGGTGGAGGCGCTGATGCGCGAGCACATCGGGGAGCCGTTCGCCCTGCGCGATTACGGCGGCAATTGGCGCGTGGTAGGCGCACAGCTCCGGGCGGATGAGGGCGCAAGAGGGGAGGATGCCCGTGCTGGAGAAACTTGATTGGGTGCATCCCCGGTTGGAGGAACTGGGGGCGCTGCTCAGCGATCCCCAGATTGTGCAGGATCAGGCGCGCTGGCGTGCGCTGATGCGCGAGCACAATCAACTGGAGCCGCTGGACGCGGCTGTGCGGCGTTATGACCAGATGCTTCGCGCGCGCGAAGAGGCCCTGGCCATGTTGAGCGAACCGGACATGGCGGAGATGGCGCGCGAGGAACTGACCCGCTTGCAGGAGGACATTCCCAAGACGGAACGGGAAATCCAGATGCTGTTGTTGCCCAAAGATCCGGACGAGGAGAAAAACGTCGTCATGGAAATCCGTGGCGGCGCGGGCGGTGAGGAAGCGGCGCTCTTCGGGGCGATGCTCATGCGCATGTATACGCGCTATGCGGAGGGGCGTGGCTGGAAGGTTGAGATGATGGATGCCAACCTGACGGAACTGGGCGGCGTCAAGGAGGCTGTGTTCACCATCAACGGTGAGGGTGCGTTTGCGCGGCTGCGCTACGAGAGCGGCGTACATCGCGTGCAGCGCATTCCCGTCACGGAGAGCAACGGCAAGCGACAGACGTCCACGGCGACGGTTGCCGTGCTGCCGGAGGCGCAGGAGGTGGACGTGCAGATCGACCCGTCTGACCTGCGCATTGACGTTTACCGTGCCAGCGGGCACGGCGGACAGTATATCAACAAGACGGACAGCGCCGTGCGCATCACGCATTTGCCGACGGGGCTGGTGGTGACCTGTCAGGACGAGAAGAGCCAGCTCAAGAACCGGGAAAAGGCGATGCGCGTGTTGCGGGCCAGGCTATATGAAAAACTCAGGAGCGAGAACGACGAGGCCTATGCTGAGAGACGGCGCGATCAGGTGGGCACAGGCGACCGCAGCGAGCGAATTCGCACCTATAACTTCAACGAAGGGCGCATCACCGATCACCGCATCGGCAAAACGGTATACAACGTCGAGGCGTTTGTGGACGGCGATATGGACGAAATCCTGGACGCGCTGATCTTTGAGGATCAGCAGCGGCGGCTGCGCGCGTTGGGGACGACGGGAAGGACAGAAGGGGAAACGCGATGAAAACACAGGTTTTGCCGGTCACGGAATCATCCCTTGCGATGGCGGCAAAGATCATAAACGATGGCGGACTCGTCGGCATGCCCACGGAGACGGTCTATGGGCTGGCGGCCAATGCGCTCAATGCGCAGGCGGCGCTTCGGGTGTTCGAGGCGAAGGGGCGCCCGGCGGACAACCCGCTGATCGTGCACGCCGCGGAGGTGGAGGAGATTCCGCCGCTCGTGCGGGCGATTCCGGAGGCGGCGCGGAGGTTGATGGACGCCTTTTGGCCCGGGCCGATGACGCTGATTTTGCCCAAAGCGGACTGCATTCCGAAGGAAGTGAGCGCCGGGCTTGACACGGTGGGCATTCGCCTGCCCAAGAGCAGAGCGGCGCGGGCGCTCATCCGCGCGGCGGGTTGTCCAATTGCGGCGCCCAGCGGCAACCGCAGCGGCAGGCCCAGCCCGACGACCGCCCAGCACATGCTCGAGGACATGGACGGACGCATCCCGCTGATTTTGGACGATGGTCCCTGTGAGGTGGGCGTGGAGTCGAGCGTCATCGACGCGACGGGCGAGGTGCCGGTCATCCTGCGTCCGGGCGGAATCACGCCGGAGATGGTGCAGGCCGTGCTCGGGCGGGTGAGCGTGGATGAACACGTGATGAGCCCGCTTGCGGAAGGCGATGTCGCGCGCTCGCCTGGCATGAAGTACCGGCACTACGCGCCCAAGGCCAAGACGGTCATCTTCGAGGGGGAACGCGATCGGGTGATTGCGGCCATCTGCGCGCGCTATGACGCGGCGACGGCTGCCGGGGAGCGCGTGGCGATTCTCGGGTTTGACGAGCACGACTTTGGCGGGCGCACGCGCATCAGCCTGGGGCACGCGGGGCACCCACAGGACGCGGCGGCGCGGCTCTTTGCTGCCCTGCGCGAGCTGGATGAGCGCGGGGAGACGCTTGCGCTGTGCGAGGCCGTGGATACGGCGGGCATTGGCCTGGCCGTCATGAACCGCATGGGCCGCGCGGCTGCGTTTGACATTGAACACGTATGATTTGCAGAAGTTTTGAACCGGTGTTTGCGCCGGATGCGCGGGTGATGATCGTCGGCTCCATGCCCAGCGTCAAATCGCTTGCGGATGCGCAGTATTATGCGCATCCGCGCAATGCATTCTGGCCGATCCTGTTTGACATTTGGGGCATTTTGCCGCATAATGATTACGAGCGGAAAAAGGCCATGCTGCGCGAACACGGCGTTGCGCTTTGGGACGCGGCGGCCTGCTGCGAGCGGGAGGGCAGTCTGGACAG
>CALVTV010000198.1 GCA_944363005.1 uncultured Clostridia bacterium
TCACGATGTTGGCCACCAGCGCGCACCATTGGCAGACTACGTTGCCCGCAATATACTTCCTGCTTTCGCTGACCGTGCCGATCAGCCGTTTGTCGATCATCATGAATAGGGTGCTCCTTTTTGATTCAAATCCGATAGCATAGACTAACATTTGGGGCAATGTTCAGCGGGACGCCAAAGTCCCGCCCTTTGAATCGCACGGCAAATTTGCGTTAGTCAAAGCTAACTCATTGCCCAAATAACAGCCGCCAACATCGGGCGGCTCTGTGTGCAAGCACCCTTATATTAACAGCCTTCGTTGGATTTGTCAATCTGTTCAACCCTGGAATTTTCGATTGCCGCTGACTCCGTCAACCGCGTCACACGCAATCTGACCCGGTTTTCCGGCAAAACCGGCAGGCGAACGCGCTGCACGTCCGCCTGCACGGGGCTGCATTTTTGAATGCCTCTACTCGAGAGAAAACGTAACGCAAACCGTCCCGTCCCCCAGTTTTTCCTTTAAACCGGCAGGGTCGTTGATCCGGGCAAGCCGCGTAAAGCTCCAGGTATTGGTATCGTAATAGATGGTAATCTGATCGCCCTGATAGAGGATCACATCCCCCGGCTCCGTGGTGATCTGGGCATCATTTCTCGTCAACTCCGTGCCCAAAGGGCCCACCTTTTCAAAGCCGCCGTAATCCTGCATCTCTACGGTAATCGGCCCCTGGGCCAGGAGATCGCGGAACGCTTCGGCGGAGCTGTTGTCCTCAAATGTGGCCAGCAACACCTCATCACCCACCGTAATTTTCAAGGCAGGTTCCAAGGGGGCCGCGGTCTGTTCAACCTCCTTTGTGCCGCAATCCATGAGCGCCGCACTGCCCCCGCAGGCACAGAGCCCGACGGCCACAAGGAGCATACAAATCCATTTCACCCGCATCCCTCCCCTTGCTCACTTCAAATTTTCGCGGAAGAAGCGCTCGATCCGGTCAAAGGGAATGATGTCCTTGCGGTCATAGAGATCGGTATGAACCGCGCCGGGAATGAGCAGCAACTCCTTGTTGTCCGCATAGGGGTTGTCGCGCACCATTTCGGCGAAGGCGTCCTTGCTGAAATAGCAGGAGTGGGCCTTTTCCCCGTGGATCACCAGCACGGCGCTGCGGATCTCGTTGCTGTAGCGCAGGATGGGCATATTGAGGAAGGACAGGGCGGAGGTCACATTCCAGCCCTCATTGGAGTTGAGGGAACGTTCGGTATATCCCCGCTGCGTCTTGTAGTAGTCGTAATAGTCCCGGACAAAGAAGGGCGCGTCTTCGGGCAGCGGGTCCACTACGCCCCCCGCCCGGGCGCATACCCCGTTTTTGTAGTCCAGCGTCCGCTGGGCATTGAGCGCCTTCTTCGTCTCATAACGGGCCTGGGCGCTGTCGGCAGCGTCAAAGTACCCCTTTGCGTTGACACGGGTCATGTCGTACATGGTTGAGGAAACCGTGGCCTTGATGCGGGTATCCATCGCTGCGGCATTGAGGGCCATGCCGCCAAAGCCGCAAATGCCCAGGATGCCGACCTGTTCCGGTTCTACAAAATCCCGGGTACAGAGGAAATCGACCGCGGCGCAAAAGTCCTCCGTGTTGATGTCGGGCGAGGCCACGTTGCGCGCCTCGCCGCCGCTCTCGCCAATGAAGGAAGGATCGAACGCCAGGGCAGCAAATCCCCGGAAGGCCAGCTCCTCAGCGTAGAGCCCCGCGCACTGTTCCTTCACCGCGCCAAAGGGCCCGGCTACCGCCACGGCAGCCAACTTGCCGCCGGCTGCTTTGGGCAGGTACAGATCCCCGCACAGTTCAATGCCGTAGCGGTTGCGAAAACGCACCTTTTCCCGCGTCACCTCATCCCGCAGCGGGAAAGAATAACCATCATATTGAGCACGCATCGATAGATCCTCCTTATACGTGTTGGCCCATCTCATAGGCCGTCTGCATAGCGCGATGCCCCTGAATGTCGCCGACGGCGGTCACGCCACCGGCAAAAACCGTTCCGGCCAGCCGCGCCTTTTCAAAACAGCTGATCCAGCCCTTGATCCCCGTGACCGCTCCATCCACCGTATGCGCATCGTCCTCAGCCGCCGCAGCCAGCAGGTAAATATCCCGGAAGGCATACGCAGCGGGGAACAGCGGGTTTGCCCGGTCCAGCAGGGTTTTCATCTGGCCGCACATGCCGTAATAGTAAATGGGCGTAGCAAATACCAACACATCCGCCGTCAGCATCTTCCTGACGAGGACATCGGCATCGTCGTGCATGACGCAGCGCTGGGTGCTCTGGCAGACCAGACATCCTTTGCAAAACGCGATGGTCTTCCCTTGCAGCGAGATCTTTTCCACGTCGTTTCCGGCCTCCATCGCTCCCCGGGCAAAGGCCTCCGCCAGCATATCCGAATTGCCGCCGTTGCGGGGGCTTGTGGAGATCACCAGGACTTTCTTGCTCATTTGCGTTCCTCCTCATCGATGGTTCGTATCACTCTCGCAGGCACGCCGCCCACCATGGTGTTCTTCGGCACGTCTTTGGTGACCACCGCCCCGGCGGCCACAATGGCGCCCTCTCCGATGGTCACGCCGGGCAGCACCGTGGCGTTTGCCCCAATCCAGACATGCCTGCCGATATGGATGGGGGCCGGAATCATCGTCGCCCGATCCCCGGGCGATATGGCGTGGTTCAGCGTGGCCAACACCACATTGTGGCCGATGAGCGCGCCGTCTCCGATGAAAATACCGCCCTGATCCTGAAATTTGCAGCCCATGTTGATAAAGACATTCTTGCCGATGTGGATATTCTTTCCGCAGTCGGTATAAAAGGGCGGAAACAGGCCGAAGCTCTCATCCACCGGCTGCCCGATCAGCCGGGAAAAGAGCGCCCGCAGCTGCGGCGGCTCGTGGTAGCTGCCGTTGATCTCGGCCGTGATGCGCAACGCCTCCTGACTGACGCCGTGCATGAACCGATGGGCCTCGCCTCCCCCCTGCACAGGTGTTCCGCTGTTGAGTTGCTCCAAAAATTCGGTCATGTCCATCCGACAATTGCTCCTGACAAACAGATTTTCAATGTCATTGTAGCACGCGAAAAGTTAAATAACAAATACCTATAGGTAATAGTTTTCCATGCTTGAAATCTATAGCAATTCTGTGCTATGATGGGGAAAAATCGGAGGTGGATTGTATGGAATTGAGGGTGCTTCAGTACTTTCTGGCCGTAGCCCGGGAACAAAATATCTCCGCGGCGGCCCAATCGTTGCATCTCACGCAACCCACCCTGTCCCGCCAGCTCAAGGAGTTGGAGGAGGAACTCGGCAAGCAGCTGTTGATCCGGGGGAACCGCAAACTCACCCTGACCGAGGAGGGCATGCTGCTGCGGAAGCGGGCAGAGGAGATTCTGGAACTGGTGGATCGGACGGAGAAAGAAGTCACCCAGGCCAACACCACAATCAGCGGGGACATCTACATCGGTACCGGCGAAACAGACGGTGTGCGGGAAATCGCCCGGATCGCCCATCAGATCCAGGAGCGCTATCCGGGAATTCTCTTTCACATGGTCAGCGGCGACGCCGTGGACGTATGCGACCGGCTTTACAAGGGGCTTCTGGATTTCGGCATTCTGCTGGGTGACCTGGACAAGAACAGGTATCCCTTTGTGGAACTGCCCATGCGGGATACCTGGGGCGTTCTGATGCGTCGGGACAGCCCCCTGGCGCAGCAGGAGGCCGTTTCGCCCCAGGACCTTTGGGACAAGCCGCTGATCTTCTCCCGGCAAATGGACAACAAGAGCGGCTTGTATCGCTGGCTCGGAAGGGACCCCTCGACGCTGCGCACCGTAGCCACCTACAACCTGATTTACAACGCTTCCCTGATGGTGGACGAGGGAATGGGTTACGCCTTTACCCTGGACAAACTGGTCAATACGACCGGAAGCAACCTCTGTTTCCGGCCCCTCAGCCCCCGCCTGGAACTGCGCATGTACCTGGTATGGAAAAAATCCCGGGGGTTTTCCAAGGCTGCGGAGGTATTTCTGGCGCATTTGCAGCAGCAACTCGGCGCCGCGGACGATCATCGGGCATAAAGAAACGGGCAGAAGAAAACGTGGCAACAAAAAAATACCGTCCTGCCGTCGCAAAAGCGTTCTCATGCCTTGCCTTTTACGGGTTTCCCCGGGCTTTCTTCTGCGTTTCGCACGGCCAAAGCCCTTGAAATTGAACCGCATAAACCTGCAAACAGGGCGTATCAGGCCGAAAATAATCACCTGATACGCCCCTGTGCTGCTTTTGGAATGCTCAGTTACGCCATGCATCGCTCCCATCCGGCGATTTGAAGTTTGCAAAGCCTTTGCGCTGTTTGAAGCCCAAATAGAGTCAGGAAAATTTTCCGGAAAAACGCGAAAATCGGCGCATTTTTCCGTCTTGAGTATGAGGAGGTGAGAGAACGTGACAGGCAAACCCTTGGTACCGGGGAACGCCTCGGAAGCGGAACTCTCCAGGTGGATGAAGGACTACGGCCCCATGCTGGTTGGCACCTGCATGGCGTTGCTGGGCGACGCGCATCTGGCGCAGGATGTCGTGCAGGAGACGTTCATCCGGGCGTATCAGCATCGAAGCCGCTTCCGCGGCCAGCACGACGGCAGCGAAAAAGCCTGGCTGACGCGCATTGCGGTCAACCTTTGCCGGGATCAGCAGCGGTCAAAATGGTTCCGTTTTGTGGACAAGCGCGTTTCCGTGGAGGAACTGCCGCTCGCCTCGCCCCAGGCCGGCGACGAAGCCAAACAGCTGTACCGGGCCGTGCTGTCCCTGCCGCCCAAATACAGAGAGGTCATTCTGCTTCACTATTATCAGGACTTGTCCGCGCGCGACATCGCCCTGGCGCTGCACATGACGGCGTCAAGCGTCTACCGGCGGATGAACAAAGCGCAGCAGCTGCTCAAAAAGAAACTGGAAAGGTGGGATTTCCGTGGATGAACAGAAACTGAAAGACGCGCTGAAAGCCTGCCTCTCTGATGCCAGCTTTTCCCCGGAGCGCCAGCAGTCGGTGCTCCGTGCCGTCAGAAAGGATGAACCCGTTGTGAAAAGAAAGATTTCTGCCGCTTTGGTGTTTGCCATCGTAATGCTGTTGGCCGTAGGCGGCGCGGCAATTGCCGCCGGATTCGGCGTGTTCGGCCAGTCCAGCCAGGATACAGGAAACGAACAGAGCGCAACGCGCCTTGAGCATCTGGAGGCGGCCTCCGCAACCCTGGGCGACACGCAGGCCGCGCAGGCGCCGGACGCCTCCGAGCCCTTTGCCCAGCCGCAGACGGTGTACGACGAAATGGTCGCCAACCTGCATGCTCGCCGCTTCAATCTGACGCTGAACCAGTCCTACTGCGACGCAAACAAACTCTACTACGCCTACACCCTGACGACAAACGCGCCGCTTTTCTGGTATGAGGGCGAGGGCGCGCCCACCGGCATCGACGAGTGGATCACGCAGGAAGAGGGCAAATACGTCGATCACTATACGCAGTCCCGTGAAGAGGATCAAAGTCGCTATACCACGTTCTTCGCGGCGCACCCCGTGGGCTACATCGGCCGGGAGACCATGGGCCTCGGCGACGGCGCGGATCTTGACGGCGAGCCGCTCATCATTCTGGACAGCGGCGAAACGGTCATTGACGACTACACGATTCAGGGCTTCCAGGAGGTTGAAATGCCGGAGGGCTTCACGCCGGACGGCGATATCGAGATCGAATTGACCATCCTCTACGGCGTGGACCTTACCTATCAGGATGAGAAAAGCGTCTATATAGGCCGCATTGTCACGCCGGAAGACCGCGGCACGCTGCGCCTGAATTTCACCGTGCCGCTCAACGGACAGGCCGATACGTACACGGGCACGGTCACCACCAGCGCCTACAGCGCCACGGCGACGGTCACCGTCTCCGACGTGGACATCAGCGGCGAAGTGGTCTTTGATGCGCCCGAATGGGTTGCGGCGTTTGAGAGCACCAGCGCCGCCAACATGAACGGCGATTCCATCGCGGCACCGGCATACATCTACGATTACAATCTGAGCGCCGGCGGCGAAGAATACCCCAACCTGGACGGCGCGTTCGGCGTCAATGCGGACGGGCAGTTCGTTGTCGGCATCCGCTACGACCTGCCGGCGGACATGAGCAGCATGCAGCTGCGCCCGACGACCTCCGGGATACCCTACACGGAGGAAACAACGCAGCATGAAAACGAGGAAATCGTGCTCATGAAGTGAGCATCGAACTTGGGCGCGCCCGCCATCATCTCCCGGGCGGATGTCCGATAAACGCGCAAAACAGCAAGGCTTGTCCCATGATGGGGCAAGCCTTTGTCTTTGTACGCCTTGCTTTTTACGCGGACGCTCCGCCCGCCAGGTACGCCTCCGCGCTGTGAACCGCCACCGCGCCGTCCGCCACGGCGGTCACCACCTGCCGCAGCGCTTTGGTCCGCACATCCCCCACCGCGTACACGCCGGGAATGCCGGTTTCTGTGCTCTCCCCGGCAACGATGTAACCGCCCGCGTCGAGCTCCACCTGCCCGGCGACCAGCTCCGTCGCGGGGATTCTGCCGACGCTCACGAACAGTCCATCCGTCCTGATGTCCGTCTCTTCGCCGGTCTGCACGTTTTGAATGCGCACGCCGGTGAGCCTGTCCCCGTGAAGCAGCTGCGTCACCACGCTGTTCCACCGGAATTCCACGTTTTCGGCCTGCATCAGCGGCTCGTGATAGCCCTTCGTCGCCCGCAGGGTGTCCCGGCGGTGAACAAGGATGACCCGGCTGGCGATGCGGCTGAGAAGCAGCGCATCCGCCGCGGCCGAGTTGCCCCCGCCGACCACCACGACCGTCTTCCCCTTGAACGCCATGCCGTCGCAGGCCGCGCAGTACGCAACGCCGCGCCCGATCAGCTCCTTTTCGCCGGGAACGCCCAGTTCCCTGGGGTTTGCGCCCATCGCCAGCACGACGGTTTTGCCGTAGAATGTGTCCTCGTTGGTTTCAATGGCTTTGGGCGTGGCCTTCAGGTCCATGCGCTGCACCTGTGCGTTGCGCGTGGCCGCGCCGAAGCGCTCCGCCTGGCGCTGCATCTGCTGGGCCAGCTCGTACCCGCCGATGCCGTCCACAAAGCCCGGATAGTTGTCGATTTGTTGGGTCAGCGCCATCTGACCGCCCGCGGACAGCTTCTCGATCACCAGCGTTTCAAGCCCCGCTCTGGCCGCGTAAAGCGCCGCCGTATACCCGCCGGGCCCGCCGCCGACAACGATCATGTCGTACAGGCGCGCCTCGGTTTTTTCCGCCTTTTTGGGCAGAACATCCGCCAAAAACGCGTCGATCGCGGCCTTCGAATCCGGCGCCACAATCGAACTGACCGGCTTGCCATCCATATACAGCCGCAGCGTCGGAATCAGTTCCAGGCCAAACGTTTCCCAGAGCGCCTCGTCCTCGTCCATATCGACCTTGACCACTTCCAAATCCCCGGCGTATGCCGAGGCAATCTGCTCATAAGCGGGGCCGATCTTGCGGCAATGCGGGCACCAGGGCGCCCAGAAATCCACCAGAACGCTCTTCTTGCTTTCAATCAGCTCTATAAGTTGCTTTGAATTGATATTTTTGGCTGCCATCGTGTCAGCGCCTCCTGTTTTGTTCTGTTCAGATCGCTCTCGGGCAGAGCGAAACGGAATTTACAGATGGTTTTGATTGTAGTATATCCGCAATCGCCGTCCGCTTCCGTGACGAGATCACATTGAAACCGGCCCGCCCCGGACCGCAGGGCAAAAAGCGCGCCTGCCCCGTCAGGCCTTCTTGGGGCCGCCGCCCTTTTGAGGGCGCGCTATTCCTTTGAATCTGCTGATAAAGGGGCGCAGGCTGTCCCGGATAAACTGGCGGCGCACCGAAGCGCCGATGCGGCGGCGAATCAGCCGGGCCTGTGTGACCTGTTGCCCCTTAAGCGAACGGGCATACAGCGCCGCATCGACCGCCGGAATCAGCTCGTCCAATGCAGCGGCCAGCAGCGGATCTTCCCCGGCGCTTCGGCGCAGGCGAAGCAGAAATTCCCGCGGGGTTTCGCCGCGGCGCTTGTGCCACGGCCCCATCCGGCAGCGGCGAACCAGCAGGTAAAACATCCCCTTGGGGGTATTGCGGTTGCGAAACAGCCAAACCCGCAGCCGGACGCGCTCCATCCATCCGTTCAGCAGGCGGCGCACGCCCTCCACAAGCGAAACCCGCTTGCGGTTGGCCCGGTTTGTCCGCTCGGCCTGCGCACCGCCCAGGCGAATTCTGCCCAGCAGGTACAGTCCCCCGATCACCAGCACCAGCACGCCCGCCGCCAGCAGCGCCATCGTGACGGCCATCGTCACCGGCCCGGCCACGGCCGCCTCTTCCGCCTGAGGCTGCCAGCCCGACATCAGGTCCATGCCCGCCTCCCACTCCAGCCCGCCTTTGGCTGTTTCGGGAAACAGGGAGAAGAACCACGCCAGCACCCGGTAAAGCAAACCGGCCGCCCCCCGGACAGCCGCGCATATCGCGTTCCAGAGCGCCACCACACCCTGTCCCACCGGCGCGGCCACAAACCCGGCCAGCAGGAACACGAACACCAGAACCGCCACAAAGGCGCCGGCCACCAGCAGCCCACCTCGGGCGCCCAACCTGCCGCCCGTCCGGCAGATCAACAGGCCCAGCAGCGAGCCCGCGCAGCCGACACAGGCCGGGATCATCTGAAAGGCCGGAATTTGGGCGGAGGCCCCATAGGCAACGAACAGAATCAGCGCCGCCAGACTGACATCCAGGCTCAGGATCACGCGGGAGAGCACCGGAGGCTTCACGGCCAACCGCGCCCCCTGCACCGTCAGCCAAACGCAGAGCACGGCGGCAAAAGCGAGCGTTGCGCGTTGTTCCCTTCCGATTGCGAGCGCCAGCGCCGCAAAGCAGACGCCTGCGGCGGCGATATTCAGGAAAACCAGGGTTCGCATGCTCCGCTCCCGGCGCAAGAACAGCCGGTTCAGGCCGTAGAGCGCCAGCGCGCAGGGGATGAGCGCCTGGGGATAGGCAATCCCCATTTCCTTTCCGCCCACCCAATACACCAGCATGCAGATGAGGCAGGCCGTGCTCAGCTGAACGGATACCCCGCCCACCGAATCGCATCTATGCGCCATGGTTTTCCTCCTTCAGGCTGCGCAGGCAGACCGTCTCAAACGCCCCAAAGGGCTTGCCCTCCCGATAGGTCAGCACGCTGGCACAGCTGGGATCCAGATGCCGGGTCAGCAGCTGACGGCCGGGCAAGCACCTTTTGCTGTACGCGATGTAGTAAAAGCGGCCGACGCCCCGGGCAGCCGCAAGCAGAGGCGCCGCGTCAAAGACCGGCTGCTGATCGACAACCTCCGTGCTTTGCGCATCCCAAACCGCATCCGCGGGTTCATACGCCGCGAGCGCGCAGAGCAGATCCTCCGTGGTGCTGGCCGCGGCAAAGAGATTGACCGCCTCGCCGCCCTTGCCCCGGCACAGGCTCAGGCCACAGCGAACCTGCGCCTCCTGCAACCGGACGATCTCGGAGGCCAGGATACTCAGCGCATCCTCCATCTCCTGAAGATGCGGGGCCGCGCCGCTGAAGCTTTCCCCGTCGAAGATAAAGTGAATGCTCTTGGGCAGGATATCCTCATAGACATTGACCGTCAGCGGCAAACCGCGCGCCGTGAGCCGCCAGTTGATGCGCTTGAGCGAGTCGGTGGCCATGTAATCCCTTGTCGAACGAATGACCGTGGGGTCCTCCCTCACGCCCCTCGTGCCGGTATCGGCGTTCCACAGGTTGCGCAAAAACGGGTCGGGCCGCACCGGCACCAGCCGGGGATAGACGGCGAACGACCGGACTTGATCCGGGGGCAGGCGGCATTCGATCTGGGTGAGCCCGAAGCCATCCCCCGTTCTCAGGCGCCATCCCGCGCCGGAATACACGCCCCTGCGGTTGGCATGCCAGCGGACGGACAGCCTTGCCGTCTCGTACCAGAGCAGAAAGGCGGCCCGCTTCTCTCCAACCCGTTCGGCGGAAGCGTGTTCCGCCTCCAGGGCGCCCACCTCCCACTCGTCCGGCTTGCGGCTGTCCTCCGGGGTCAGGCACAGGCTGGGGGCCAGCGGAAAAAACAGCTCCAGCCAGACCAGGGGGAGGAATTTGTCGTTGGTGACCGTCAGCTCAAGCAGCATCTCTTCCCCCGGGAACAGGCCGCTCACCGCCCCCGTGACGCGCACCGAGACATGCCGCGCGGCCAGCACGGCCCACAGGCGGGAAGCCCCCGCCAGCAGAAAGACGAACATCAGCACCAGCGCCAGCCGTCCCTGGCCAAAGAAGGCCGCCAGGACCGCGCAAAGCGCCAGGATCACCAGCACCGGCACACAGGTCAGCAGGCTGGAGCGGCTAAAAGCGGCGTCTTTGCTCACGGCCGCTCCCCCTTCAGGGCGGGGGCGGCGTCCACCCGGTCGAGCACGTCCTGCAGCACGGAGGCCGTGCTGGCCCCGGAGAAGCGCGCGGCACTGGAGAGCACGAGCCGGTGGGCCAAAACGGGCTGTACCAGAGTCTTGACGTCATCCGGGGTGACGAAGTCGCGCCCCTGCATGGCGGCAAAAACCTTTGCCGCGCGGTACAACCCGCGCGAAGCGCGGGGACTCGCCCCCATGACCAGCTGGTCATGGCTTCGGGTCATGCCGACCAGCGCGACGATATAATCCGCCACCGCGTCGGACACATGCACGGCGGCAATCTCCCGCTGGGCCTGCAAGAGTTCTTCGGCGCTGGTCACCGCCCGCACCGTGTCAAGGGGGATGTCATCGCCCAGTTTGCGCAGCATCTCCCGTTCCTCCTCCGGCTTGGGGTAGCCCATGCTCAGGCAGATGAGGAAGCGGTCCATCTGCGCCGCGGGCAGGCGGAACGTGCTCTCGGATTCGACCGGGTTCTGCGTGGCCAGCACCAGAAAGGGTTCGGGCAACGGGAAGCGCTCCCCGTCGATGGAAACCTGCCTTTCCTCCATCGCCTCCAGCAGGGCGGACTGCGTCCGGGGAATGGCGCGGTTGATCTCGTCGGCCAAGAGGATATGGGTCATCACCGGCCCCTGCCGCAGCTCAAAATCCCCGGTCTTTTGGTTGAAGATCCGCATGCCGATGATGTCGCTGGGCAACATGTCCGGCACGAACTGTATGCGCCCGCAGCCGCACCCCAGCGCCCTGGAGATGGTCTTGACCAGCGTGGTCTTGCCCACGCCGGGAAGATCGTCGAGCAAAATATGTCCGTTTGCCAATACGGCCATGATGATCATTTGAATCCGGTCCGACTTGCCGACGATGATTTTTTCGGTTTCCGCCTGAATATCCTGAGCAAGCCTGCGTATATCCATGATTTCACTCCTTTGAAAACGGGGGGATTGAGCGCGACAAAAAGATATTTCTATCATGATAACAAGGGAAAGAAAAAAATGCAAGATTTGGATTCCTTTACGCCGGGCACAAAAAAGCCGCTCCCGTCGAAGGGAGCAGCCATACGCCTGCGCGTTTAGGCCCTTTTCATCTGCGCGCAGATCGCTTCGCCCATGGCCGTCGTGCTTCCCGTTCCGCCCAGGTCCGGCGTAAGGCACGCCTTGTCCCCGGTCAGCACGCGCATGCAGGCGTCCGCGATGTCCTTCGCCGCGGCGAGGCCCGCCTCGTCCTGTTTCTTGTGGGCAAGCCACTCGAGCAGCATGCGCGCCGATTCGATCATTGCAAACGGATTGGCGATGTTCTTGCCGGCAATGTCCGGCGCGGACCCGTGTGTCGCCTGTGCCATCGCGTAGTCCGGGCCGACGCACAGCCCAGGCGCCATGCCCAAACCGCCGACGAGCCCCGCCGCCTCATCCGAGAGGATATCGCCAAACATGTAGGTCGTCACCACGACATCGTACTGCGCCGGATTCATGAGCATGCGCATGGCAAACGTATCCACAATGCAGCTTTCCAGCTCAATATCCGGATATTCCCTGGCCACCTCGCGGCAGCTGTCCATAAACAGCCCGCAGCCCAGCTTGAAGACCGTGTTTTTATGCACGGCCGTCACCTTCTTCTTCCCGCCGCGCTGGCGCGCCAACTCAAACGCCGTGCGCGCCGCCATGGAGGAATTGCGCCGGGTCACCACCCGAAGCGAGAGCGCCATGTCCGGATTGGGCATGCAGTCGCTCGTGCCCATATACATGTTGCGGTCCGGCTGGAAACCCTCGTTGTTCTCGCGCACGATGATCAGATCCGTCTGCGGATTGATGCACTGCACACCCGGATACGCCTTGGCCGGGCGGATGTTGCTGACCAGATCGTACTTTTTGCGGAGAATCGGGTGCGGATTGATGCAATTGGGGTCCTTGGGATAGGCCATATGGCCAATCGGGCCGAGAATCCATCCATCGAGCGTATAGAGCGTGTCCAGCACTTCGGGCAACAGCGACTTTCCGTGCTCGACAAAAGAGGTGTAACCGATGGGCAGTGGCACCCATTCCACCTGCGCCTCGGAATGCCTCGCCAGCGCGGCTTTGAGCACATTGACCGCCACGGGCACGATTTCAAGGCCGATATCGTCGCCGTTGAGCACGCCGATTCTGTATGTTGCCATATGATTTTCCTCCTGCCGTGTTGTGTTTTTTTCATTATACACCCTGCATCCCTCTTTTTTCCACTCCCGGTTGATAATCCAAAAGAAGACGAACGCGCTCAAACGGGATGCGTTCGCCTTCTTTTTTTGCTTGTTTTTCTAAGGAGCGCGGCGACGGCGCGCTTCGGCCGCGCGCCTATGTGACCCGCATGTATTCGTTGACACCTCTGCGTAGCGATGGTATACTACGCCAAAGCCCCGGAACATGCAGCAATGTCTGCCCATGTTCACTTGCACTTCCGAAGAGGGATTGGCCCAAGCGGCAGTCCTCAGAGAGCGTCCGCACGAACACACCTGCAACATCGCACCTTCAAAGAGAAAGGAAAAGACACATGAAACACGCTATGAAGTCCGCCGTGATCGGAGTCTGCCTGGGAATCGCGCTGCTCTTTGTACAGATCAGCCTGAAGCTGGACGAGGAAAAATTTCTGCAAGCGTATTGGGTGGTTGCTTTGACGGTTGTCGGCGGCGCAATCGC
>CALVTV010000199.1 GCA_944363005.1 uncultured Clostridia bacterium
GCTCTCGCTGAGCGATCCCGTTTGCGACTATTTCCCGGCGTTCAGCGTGCCGGGGCAACCGCAGGAGGCCGTAACGCTGCGCCATCTGGCGACGCATACCGCAGGCATCCCGCCGATGGAGCCGCTGGAGTGGTCCATCGCCATGAACAGCCCCCACAGGCGCCCGAGCGAATGGCTCACGCAGATGAAGCGCACCGCGCCCAACCCCATGAGCACCATCGACCAGGTGATCGATTACGTCGCCCACTGCCCCTATCACACGCTCGGCGCGCCGGGCGAAGTGATGAGCTATTCCAACGAGGGGTATGCCATCCTCTCCTACGTGGTGGACAAGGCCGCAGGCATGCCGCTCGAGCAGTTCTTGCAGGAGCGCGTCTTTGCGCCGCTGTCGATGACGCGCACCATTCTCGACAACGGCATCGAAGCCGCCCGGGCGCTCTCCGGCGGCAACATCACCTCCCTGTTTGAAATGGAGGATGGCATTCGCACCTGCGACGACGACTGGAGCATTCTTCCGCCCTTCCGCGGCTGCGCGATGGTCAAATCGACCGCGCGGGACATGGCGGTCTACTACCGCATGCTCTCAAGCTACGGCATGCACGAAGGCCGTCAAGTGATCCCGGCCGCCGCCGTGCATGCGCTCATCGGCGAGGGCTTCCCCGTCTCGCCGATCAACGTGATGTGCATGGGGCTGAACAAGCGCGAAAAGGCGGGCCATGTGATCTGCGAGCACTCCGGCGGACTGCACGGCGTTTCCACCAAGGGCGGATTGCTGCTGGGCGAGGGCTATGGCTTTGCCGTGCTGTGCAACCAGGGCGACGAGGACATGGACGAGCTGATGTGGGGCCTGTACAATGCGGTCATGGGCCTGCCGCTCGAGGAGAGCCACATGTGGTTCATCCCCTGCGGGCGCACGTTCAGCGCGCCGCATATGATCCGCGGCCGCTACATCGTTCACGAGGGCATGCTCAGCACGCTGATGATCCACCTCGGCGAGGATGGGTTGCACGGCGAGCGCGATGGCAAGCCCTTCGACCTGGTCTACTGCGGGGAAAACCGTTTCCTGGCGCTGGACCCCGAAGACGGCAGTTTGCGCTTCCGCCTGGAATTCCTGATTCGCGACGGCCGCGCCTGGGGCGTCCGCTGCGGAACGCGCGTATTCGAGCGCGACTGAGCGCATCCCTTCGGGGACAAGCGCTGAAGTGAAAAAGGGAGTCCGAGGGATTCGTCCCTCAGACTCCCTTTTTTATGTCAACAAAACGATATTGTTTGGAAATTACCGGTCGCGCTGAATCGCCGGGAGTTCCACATGGCGGCTCAGGAAGCGGTTGCCGTGCATCGCAAGCCCGAGCAGGAACGCCATGAATCCCCAACGAAGCAGGCCTTCGCCCAGTTCCAGCACGCAAAATTCCCGGGTTACGCAGCGAATGGCGGCGGCATGCACGTCATTGAGCGCCCAAAAGCGGCTGGTGAGCGAGGAGAGCTCGACCACGACCTCCGGAATCCATTCGGTAAACACGTACAGCGGTTGAATGGAGAACACCGCCAGCGCGCTGGCCAGCCCGAGGATTGCCGCGTAGCCCGCCGCGCACAGCAACACATTGAGCGCGAGTTCCGGCAACATATTGCGCGCATAGCGCAGGCGAAGCGCCTCGTAGTAATGGCAGACCCGCCCCATCGTCATGGCGTTCATCCGCCTAAGGAGCGCCAGCAACACGCTCACGCCCACGATCAGCAGCGCCCAGCGCAGCGGCATGACCGCGCCCAGACGGAGCTTGGTCATATTGTAAAAACTGCCACCGGCCTGCCAGCTGCGCATCGTGTCCTCCATGAGAATGGCTGAGCCGATGCTGTCTATGCCGCGAGCCACGCACTGCACCGTCTGCATGTCCATCGCGTTCTTGCCCGCCGACGTGATTGGAATATAGGCAATCTGCGGATCGGCTTCGCCGAGCTTGCGCCCTCCGCGAATGACCCCCGCCACCTCGTAGCTAAGGCCGTCGAGATTCACCGTCTGACCAATGGGATCGAGCCCCGGAAAGAGCGTGAGCGCCGTCTTTTCGTCCAGCACGATCACGTCGTCCGCGCGGGCGACATCCGTGCCGCTGATGACCCGGCCGGCCTGCAGCGTCTCATGCATCACGTCGAAATACCCTTCGCCCACGGCATAGAGCACCGCCGTCACGGAACCGCCCGTGCTCGAGCTGATGGAGGTTCCCTGGCGTCGGGCGCCGATGGCGTACGCCGTCAGCGAGTCCTCGATGGAAACGAGCTGCTTGTTCCCCGCCTCGTACAGCGCGGACAGCTCGTTGCCCTCCGGCGTCGCGGGCGGCGCGGGGAACACGTATTGCATCGTATCCCCCGCCGCGAAAAGCGCCAGCGCGCCCGTGAGCATCAGCACGGCCCCCAGCAGCATCGCCAGCATGCCGGGATGCTTTCTTTTCTGCTTCATACGGCCTCCGTCACTCCGCGTACAGCATGACCGTGGAGCCCTCGCTGATGGCGCGGTCCTCCATATAGGCCACGCGCACCCGGCCCAAATCCTCCTTGACGGAAACGGTAGAGCCGACTTCCGCGAGCACGGTCACATCCTGCTTGCGAATGGTAAGCGTGCGCTCTCCCAGCGCATTGCTGCTCTCCTCAACGGTGTAGATATACCGGCTGTCGCCGCTGCCGCGCACCGCGCTGACCGGAAGCAGCGTCGAAGACGTCCCGGAGCGGTAGCTGACGGTGACCTTCGTCTCCTCGTTCATCAGCACGGACGCGCCGCCGAGATTGGTAATATCCTTGTCGGAGAGCTCAATATCGACATAGCGCTTGCCCTCTTCGTCCACACCGCTGCCGGTCACCTTTTTGGAGACCGTTTTGTCGCTCGTGCGCTCAAGGGTCACCTGGGTATCCTCTTCTATGGTGCGCTCCAGGTCGCTCACGTCCGCGCGCATGACGCCTTTGGAGTCCTCCGCGCTCATCACAATGGCCGCAATGCTGCCGTTGTACGTATCGCCCGCTTTGACGTTGATCTCCACGACATATCCGTCATAAGGCGCGGTGACGACCTTCGTCCGCTCCGCAAGCACGGCTAGGGACGTAATCTGCTCCTGCGCCTTTTCCATCTTCTCGCGCAGTTCGCGAGACTGCGTGACGTACGTGACGACGTCCTCGCCGATGCCCAACCGGTTTACCGAGTCAAAGCGCGTCTGCGCCTCCTGTTCCGCAGTCTTGGCGTCGGTGACGGCCTTCTGCGCGGCAAGCAGCGTCTCATCCTGCACATCCGCGGGCAACGCACCGTCCTCGAGCGTCACCCCGCCCAACCGCGCGGCAACCTCCAGCTGCGTCTGCGCGCGGCGAACTTCGTCCTTGGCTTCCGACAGCGCATCATAGGCGGCAATCCAGTTTTCGTCCGTGCGCGTCAGGCGAATGTTCCCGCTCTTGCGCTCCAAATCCATCAGTTCGCCCTGCGCCGTCTCGTACGACTCTTCCAGGGTTTTTATCGCGCTCTCGTATCCGGTAACCTCCGCTTCAAAGAGCGTATCGCCCTTTTCCACGCGCCGGCCCACGCTCACACGCACCCGCTTGATGGTCAGGCTCTGATCATCCTCGATGCCCGTGACGGTGATCTCCTGTTTCTGAGGAAAGACGAGCTTTCCCTTGAACTCGAGCTCCTCCTCGAGCTTACCACTCTTGGCGGTGACAACGCGAACTTTCGCCGTTGTGATGGTCTTGATCGTTCCGGAAAAGAACATGCACAGCGCGACAAAGACCGCCACGCCGATGAGTCCTTTGATGGCCAGTTTCTTCATAATCTCTTCCTTGCTGTCAGGCACCGGGCCGTTGCGGCGCGGTTGCCGTGGTTTGGACGCGTCATTTGAGTTCGCTCAGCTGCACGCCCTCCAGGATATCCGCCTGGAAGTACAGATAGATCAGCAGCGCCGGCAGCGTATACAGCGCCGCGCCGGCGAACTCCACGCCCGTGCTCTTCTGGGTCAGTTGGTTGAACACCACCGACAGCGGATACAGATCCGTGCGCGTGGTCAGATAGGTCAGCGGCTGCTCGACCAGGTTCCAGCAGTCCGCAAAGGAAAGCGCCACCGCCGCGCCCAACACGGGGCGGCACACCGGCAGCACCACATGAATAAAGCAGCGCCAAGTGCCCGCGCCGTCAATCTCCGCGGCCTCGATCATCTCGCTGGGCAGGCCGATCATGTACTGCCTGAGCAGGAAGATGTAAAACGGGGCAATGGTCATCGGCAGGATGATCGCCCAGACCGTGTCCAATAGCCCCATGCTTCGCAGGGTGAGCACGTTGGGCACCATCGTCACCTGAAAGGGCAGGAGCATCAGCATGATCACGATGAAGAAGATCAGGTCGCGGCCCGGAAAGCGAAAGCGCGAGAGCGCATAGGCCATCATCGGGATCAGCAGCGCCTGCCCCAGCAGGATCGCCGCGGCGTACATCGCGGAGTTGACGAAGTAGCGCAGGATGGTCATGTCCTCAATGAGAATATTGTAATACTGGCTCAGGGAGAACATGTCCGGCGCAAGCTTGATCTGCATAAAGGCCGAGGCGTCGTAATTGCCGCGCGTATCCATGAATGCCTTGATTTCCGAGGGCGAGCTGAACGAATAGATCGCCGTCATCACCACCGGAAGCAGAATCACCACAGCCAGCAGCGAGAGCACCAGCCTGGCAAGCAGGTGCTTGGGGAAATGTGCTTTCATCCTCATCCCCCCTTCAGTTCAGGCCATGCGCCGCGCGCCGTTGCAGGAAGAACAGCACGGCAAAGATCGCAAAGACGATCAGGCCAAAGGAGTACGCCGCCGTGGTCACCAGCTGATAGTTGAGCTTGCTGTACATGTTGTTCATGTAGTTTTGCAGCGTGTAAACGGAGTAATCCGGATACGCGCCGGCAATGAAGTAGACCTCCTTGAAGATCTTGAACGCATTGATCCACGCCATCACGAACACCAGAAAGGCCGAAGGCGTGATCAGCGGAAGGGTGATGCCGAACGTCTGGCGCAAAAAGCCCGCGCCCTCCAGCCGCGCGTACTCGTAGAGCGGCTCCGGAATGGCTTGCAGGGCCGAGAGGAAGATAATCAGGCAAAAGCCCAGATTCTTCCAGAGGAACATCAGCACGATGGGCACGCGCAGCGCAGCGCTCTCCAGCCACATCACCCGCTCCATGCCCAGCGCCACCAACACGCGGTTGATCGGACCGCCGAAATCAAAGAGCACCAGCCAGACCAGCAGCATCGCCGAAGACGGCGCCAGATACGGCATGAGCGCCGTACCGCGAAAGAATTCGCCGAAGGGCTTGACGCTCATCAGTCCGGCGGCCATCACAAAGGAGGTAACCCAAAGCAATGGCGCACAGATCAGCGAAAGCTCCATGGTATTTTTCAGGCCGAGCAAAAACATCTGGTTTTGCCAGAGGTCCCGGTAGTTTTGCAGACCGACAAACGCATTCTTGTAGCTGCCATCGGTCAGGCTGTAGCCGATGCCGCTGACGAACGGCACGATGTAAAACACCATCAGCATGCACAGCCCCGGCAGCAAAAACAGCAGTACCGATTTTTTCTTGCTAAACATACACGATCCTTTGACTGTTGTAAGCCCCTGGGGCGCAGGCACCTCCCGCGCCCCGCAGGACTCCACGCCCGCGGGCAAATTCGATTTCACCCGCGAGATGCGCCGAGATAGCGCTTGATCCAGCAGTTTTTCTCCTTACATGCCCTCAAGGCGCTGCATCTGCAACGTCTTTTCCAGCTCCGCGGCCAGCTGCTGCGCGGTGATCGCGCCGTCCAGATACTGATAGATCTGGGAATAGGTATCGCCATCGCCACCCCAGAGGCTCGAGCGCGTAGCGGCCATAAAATCGCCATACTGGCGGTAGCGCTCAATGTCCTTTTCGGAGATATCCCAGCGGCCTTCCTCTTCATATTCCGCGCGCCACTTCTTCATGTCCTCCAGGCTCAGGGTCAGCATGTCGCGCGTCTCCTCGTCCAGGTTCTCGTCGGCCAGCTGCTTTTCATATTCGGCAATGCTGTCGTCGTAATACTTGAGGTTCTCCTCGTAGTACGGGGAGAGCACCGGCTCGTTTTCGCCGGGCATCATGGTGATGCGCTGGCCTGCGCTCAGCTTACCGAACGCGGCCTCCAGGTAGGCGATGGCCGCCTCGCGCTGCGTGCTGAACGGGTTGACGAACGCCACGGTCACCCTCGCGCCGATAAAGGGCTTTTCACCCGGGATGACGGCCATCGGCACCGTCTCCAGCGCTTCGTTGTAATAATACTGCGGGGAGATCGAATCCTGACTAAAGAGGATGTTTTCCTCTTTGTACTCCCAGGAGCCCTCGTAGTCGTAATCCGTCGGCAGGCCGAAAGCGCTCCAGTCGATCGCCTCAAACGCCTGACACAGCTGCATGAGCACCTCGCTGCTGCGCATGAGGTTCTCCTCGCCCTGATCCAGCCACAGGTAGTAGCTGTTCATCATGTCCATAAACATATTGCTCTTGACGTCCAGCTCCGTGTAGCCGGGGCCGAAGAACGTCACCTCCGGGAAGTCCTGAAGCTTGCCGGTGCTCGCCATATCCGCCAGCATGGCGAACAGATCGACCCAGTTGTCCGGCAGCTTCTCATAACCCATCTTGTCCACAATCAGCGTGCGGTTCATGCTCATGCTGTTGGCATACATGTCAAGCGGCACGGCGTAGAGCTCGCCGTCCTTCATGACAACCGCCTTGAGGAAGTCATACATGGCATTCACGCCGTCGCTGAGCACCTGGCTGCCGCCAAGCTCCGCCAGGAAGCCGCGGTTCATCAGCGCGGAGAACGCGCTGTCCTCCACGTTCAGCGTGTAGATATCGACCTCGGAGGAACGGTTCATCATATCCTGAATCAAGTTCGACGAACCGCCGTTGCTGATGGAAACGACGAACTCCGGATGTGCGTCCGTAAAATCGAAATACGCGTTGCGAATGGTCTCAACATAGCCGATGTTGTCAATATGCAGCTGTTGTTCCGGAAGCTTTTCAATGGTCACGTCGCGGCCGACTACGCCGTTATACGCGGAGAGGATGTACAGGTTGTCAAGAATCACGGCAGCGGAATCGCTGTAGATCTCCAGCGGCATGTCGCTGAATTCTTCCGGCTCGCCAAGGCCCGTTTCGCTGACCGGCAGGCGCCAGACGCTGCCGGAGAGCACGTAGTAGAGCATGCCGCGCGCCTCGTCATAGGTCAGCGCCGCGGGCGCGGTCCAGCCATCGCTAGGCAGC
Source organism: uncultured Clostridia bacterium (assembly GCA_944363005.1). Taxonomy (GTDB): domain Bacteria; phylum Bacillota; class Clostridia; order Christensenellales; family Aristaeellaceae; genus Ventricola. The sequence continues at coordinate 7,272 of CALVTV010000199.1, forward strand.
TGGCCCAGATCCGTGATTTCTTCGCTCTCGATGTCGTACAGCAGCAGGGACGTGACCATCGGGTCCACGGAATAATCGGTGGCAACCAGCAACAGCTTGCCATCGGCAAACGTGGACATGCTCTGCACATCGCTTTCGATATCCAGCGTCAGCTCGTTGACCTCGGCGTTTTCCAGGTCGATCTCAAGCAGTTCAGGATAGCCGGAGTCCCCGTAGGAGCGCGCGTAGACCTTGCTGTTGTACGCGCAGACATTCATCAGGCTGCGCGTGCCGGTATAGCCGTCGCCGTAGTCCTCAGTCAGCTGATCTCCCATGTCGATGCAGCCGCCCAGCGACGGCGTGCCGTCCTCCGCGATGAGGATTTCCACAAAGAGGACGTTCGTCGTGCCGTTCTCGCCACTGATATTGGCCATGCGGTAGAGCTTGTCGCCCATGGGGATGAGCGTGGTGTTCATGCTGGCATACTGATTCTCGTCCAGCTCGAATTCCACGTCGCCCAGGGCAAACGTGCGCGTACCGTCCTCGTCGGCCGTGATGCAATCGCTGAATGCCTGATTGAGCTCTTCATAACCCTTGACTGTGGTGAGCCCCGTGTCGCCGGGCTTCCAGGTGTACATGTTGCTGTAGCTGGCCATCAGCAGCCGTCCGTCCCAGACGAACATGGTGTCGATGTAGTCGTTAAAGCCGTTTTCGCCCTGCAAGGCGATGGTCACATTGCCCGCAGCCAACGCGCCCACGGACAGCGTCAGCAGCAGCAGGCACAAAGCAAGCGCTAACCATTTCTTCATATATTTCCTTCCTTTCCCGTGCGTCAATGCACGTAGACCACGACCGTCATGCCCAGGCGGACGGTCTCATCGGCGGTGAAATCCACATAGGCGATGTACTGCGCCGCCTGACTGCTTCCTTCCTCCGCCTTTTGATTGACATAGGAGATTGCGGAAACGACGCCCTCAAAGCGGTGTTCGCCGTTTGCATCCCAGTTGAATTCGATCGAGGCCTTGTCCCCGACGGCGACGTCCATCAGGTCGCTCTCGGAAATGACCATGCTGACCTGAATGGCGTCCTCCGGGTAAATCGTCGCGATTTTGCCGTCCTTTTCGACTGAAGCACCGTTCTCCGCATCCACCGTCGCGATCACGCCCTTGCGGTCGCTGACCACCTGCGTGTCCGGCGCATACAAGCCGTCGAGCTTTCCGGAAACCGTTTCCATCAGCAGTTCGCCGCGCTCGACAAAATCGCCCGCCTCCACATGCACGCGCAGCACACTGCCCTCGCCGTTGACGGCAACCGGCGTGGTGCGCATCACGGTTCCCCAGCCGATGCGCGACTCATTGGCATACTCCGGGTCGCGATAGATGGCGACGGTTTCGCCCATGTAAAACTCGCCGCCGGTGACCTCGACGGTGTACTTCTGCTCGTCCTCCTTGTCGATGGCCGTCACCATACCGCGGCCCTGATGGGTGCCGTCCTTCGTGCAGGAGAGATAGACCTCTTCGCCGATGTGGATATAGCGGTTTTCGCTGGAGTTATAGGCCTTGTCGGTGTTCGCCTGCAGCGTAAAGCGGTTGGTCGGCTCGATGTAACACAGCGCGCCGTAGCGCTCCTTGACATCCTCCGCCGCGTCTCCCGCCTTGGCAAACACGCCGCTGACCGTTCCCTCGGTCATGGCGTACACCTTGGTGGTCGTCACCTCGGCAATGGGATCGCCGATTTCCACGCTGTCGCCCACGCGCACGGCCAAATTTTCGATCGTGCCGCCAAAGGGCGCAGCGATCACCTGAGTCTCGCCCGCGGTGACCACGCCGCTGAACACCGTTTCACCGCGCGCAGCGAAGGGAATCGCCAGCAAAACAGCCAGCAACGCGGCCAATTTCCTTTTCATCGTCTATTCCTCCGTTTACTTCTCGTCCTTTTGGGGCAGGTAACTGTTGTACGGCTTTTCCATCAGCTCGCTGCCGCCAACGAGCACATTGTAGCGGTACATCGGCTGATTGGTGTCCTCTTCCATGATGTAGGTTTCGCCTTCGACGGTGACGCTGAGCGTCGTCTCGCGCAGGGATTCGTCCTGACAGAGCGTATAGTCAAATTTGCGGGTGGATACGCCCGAAGCCTTGAGCTTGGCATAGGCCGTGCCCGCGGTGAACCCGGCGGTCGGCAACGCGGCGATGTAATCCCCTGTGCGCAGCACCAGATACTCGATGCCGCTGTTGTACAGCAGCCTGTAGACATCGCCGGAGAACTGCCAGACATTGACCCCCTCCTGCTCCTGCGCGCTGAGCATGAGCGCATTAGGCTTGGCCAGTTTCTTGCCCTTCTCGGTTTGCCAGGTCGTCAGCTCCGCCACAAATGCGTTGTTCTCCGCCTCGTCGCGCAGCGTCAGGGCGAGCAATGTATCGCCTGCCCGAAGCTCCGTCTGCGGGTCCGGCGAGAAGACGAGCTCCAGGGCATTGTAGTTGGCCGTGGAGTAATCCAGCGTCTCGGGCACATGCGGCACGCGCTTGCCGCCCGAACTGCCACCGCTGTAGACCGGCTCCGGACCAAACGTGTGGATTTCAAAGTTCCGGGACTCATTGCCCGCAAAATCGCGCACGCGAATGCGCCCTTCGCCAATGGTCTCGCCCACGTCGCCCCGCAGATACATCGGGGATTCCGGCGTCCGCCAAGTCACACCATCATCGGTGGAAATCTCCGCAATGCCGCTCTCCATATCGGTCATCTGAATCTCCACAATGGTATCGGTATACCACAGGCGCATGATATACGGCCCGTCCGGCGGAGTGAAATCGAGCAGCATGTCGTATTGATCGCTCAGGGAAACCACGTCGCCCATCAGGTCAAAAATGGCGAACCGCAAACTGACCTCACCCTGATCGGTGGGCGAATAGACGTTGTTGCCCTTGGAAAGCAGAATCAGGCGCTCATCGCAGATGAACACGCCGTAAACCAACGTTTCATCCCCTTCGGGAATGCCCGAAAGCGTGAATACCGGCATGACATTGCTCCAGCCTTCCGGCTGATACCCCTCAGCCTGCACGCCGATCTGCATTCCCGGAGTCTGCGTGGGCACCGGCGTCTCTGTAGGCACTGGGGTTGCTGTCGGCTCCGGGCTCTCTCCCGGCACCGGGGTTGCCGTAGGCTCCGGGCTCTCTCCCGGCACTG
>CALVTV010000200.1 GCA_944363005.1 uncultured Clostridia bacterium
TCATGGCGAAGACGGCGAACATGATCGCAACGCCCGGGAACGTCGTCAGGTGCGGCGCGTCGCGCAGGAATTCGCGGCCGCTGGAGAGCATCGCGCCCCATTCCGGTGTGGGCGGTACGATGCCCAGGCCAATAAAGCTCATCGACGCACAGGAGAGAATGGCGCTGCCCGTGCGCAGCGTCGCCTGTACGATCAGCGGCGCCAGGCAATTGGGCAGAATGTGGTGGGTAATGATGTACACGCCGCCCGCACCAGCCGCGCGCGAAGCCTCCACGAACTCCTGATCCCGCAGGGACAGGATGGATGCGCGCATGATGCGGCAATAGCCCGGAATACTGGAAATGCCGATGGCGATCATCACGTTTTGCAGGCCCGTGCCCAGCGCGGCCACGATGGCGATGTTGAGCAATATGCTGGGGATGGCCATAAGCACGTCCGCACAGCGCATGATGATGTTGTCCAGCACGCCGCCGTAATACCCGGCGATCACGCCCAACAGGCAACCCGCGACACAGGATAGCGATACGGCAATCAGACCCACTGTCAGCGAGATGCGCGCGCCGTAGAGGATGCGCGAGAAGATGTCGCGGCCGAGTTCGTCCGTGCCCATGATGTGCTCCCAGCTCGGCGGGTCAAGCCGGTTGCGCAGGTCCTGCTTGATGGGATCATAGGGCGCGATGACCGGAGCGAACACCGCGCAGAACACCAGAATCGTCAGCATGATCAGGCCCGCGACCGCCTGGCGATTGCGCAGGAAACGGCGCACGATCTCTTGCGTCTGGCTACGTTTTTTATAGACCGGGGCGTTATCAAGTGTTTTCTGCATATCCACGTTTCCTCCTCACTTGTATTGCAGGCGAATGCGCGGATCGATATATGCGTAGAGCACGTCCACAGCCAGATTGACCAGGCTATAGCCCAGTGCAATCATCAGCACGCCGCCCTGCACGACGGGGTAGTTGCGGGCTTTGATGGCATCCACCATCAGCTTGCCCACACCCGGCACCGCGAAAATCGATTCCGTGAGCACTGCTCCGCCCAACAGATGGCCAAACTGCATGCCGATGGTCGTCACCACCGGGATCAGCGCGTTGCGCAGCGCATGGCGAATGGTAATCATCAGCTCCGTCTGACCCTTGGCGCGCGCCGTCACGATGTAATCCGAGCGGATGACCTCCAGCATGGAGGAGCGCGTCATGCGGGCGATGGCCGCCGCGGAGGAGGTGCCGATGGTAACCGCCGGCAAAATCATGTGTTTCCAGGACGTGAAGCCCGTGGCGGGCAACCACCCCAGCCACAGGGCGAAGACCAGCATCAGCAGCAGGCCTTGCCAGAAATTCGGCATGGCATTGCCGATCATCGCCAGCGTCATCGCGATGTTGTCAAACAGCGAATACTGCTTGACGGCCGATATGATGCCCATACTTAGGCCTATGAGCACGGAGAGCGCAACCGCCGCGCCCGCCAGCTTGAGGGAATTGGGGAAGGTCTGCAAGAGCCGGTCCATCACCGGCTGCTTGGTGGCGTAGCAGATGCCCAAGTCGCCATGCAGCAGGTTGTTGATGTAGCTGAACAGGCGCTGGAAATATCCGCCATTGAGGCCAAGCTGTTCTCTGAGCGCCTCGGCCGCTTCCGGCGTGGCGTCGTCCCCGAGCAGCGTATCCACGGGGACGCCCGGGGTGATATACATCAGGGTGAACACGATCACGATCACGCCAAGCATAACAGGGATCAGCATGACCAGACGTTTGAATATGTATTTCGCCAAAAGGCATTCCTCCTTGCTATGATGGACATATGCGGACTGCCGGGGCAGTCCGCATATGTGGATCGCGCTTTTGCCTTGCGCAGGGGCTTACTTGAAGTAGCAGGTCGTAAAGTCGTAGTTGGTATGCATGCCGAGGTTGAAGCCTTCCAGATTCGCACGCGCGCCCGCGTTGGTGTACTGGGAAGCCAGGTAGATCATCGGCGCCTGCGCGTGAATGAGCGCCTGCACGTCATAGACCATCTGCGCGCGCTCCTGCGCATCGCTGGTAACGACGATCTTCTCAAGCAGCTCGTCCACAGCCGTATCCGTCAGATAGGTGCGGTTGGCGGAAGAGCCCTGGGACTCAAGGCTGAACATGTTGTACAGACCCTCGCCCGCTTCGCCCAGGCTGAACGTCGTGCCCGCGCTGCAAATCATGTGTTCGCCCTTGTTGAGCGCCGTGGACAGCGCGCCGGACTCCATCGGCTGAAGAACGAGCGTCACGCCAACCTCACCCCACATGGCCTGGAGCAGTTCGGCCAGCATGTTGTTGGTGGAGTTCGCCAGGTACATGAACTCGATTTCAAGGCCGTCGGCGTAGCCGGCTTCCGCCAGCAGGTCGCGCGCCTTCTGCGGGTCGTACTCATACGGCGTCAGGTCGTTGTTGATGCCGATCATGCCTTCCGGCACGCAGGACGTCGCCGGGCCGGAAGTCGTCAGGCCATAGAGGATCTCGCGGAGCACTTCCGTGTCGGTCGCGTGGAAGAGCGCCTGGCGAACACGCACATCGCTCAGCTCCGGCTTGGAGCAGTTGAAGCCGATGTAGCGCAGGGAGTTGGACGACCGGGAGAGCATCTTGGTATCCGGGTTTTCCGCGATGCGCTCCGCGTCATTGGTGGAAATGGCGAGCACAAGATCCACGCCGCCGCTCTCCAGCTCGATGGTACGGCTCGCGCTCTCGGTGATCACGCGGAAGGTGAGGTCCTTCAAAATGGACTTGTGGCCCCAGTAATCGTCGTTGCGGGTCACTTCGATGCGGTCGCCCGCCGTCCAGGAGACGAACTTGTAGGGGCCGGTGCCGATCGGTTCGCGGCCGTATTCCTCACCCGCCGCGGTCACAATCGCCTCGGAGACGATGGCGAACTGCGGGTTGGAGAGCTGCGCTTCCACGAAGGCATACGGCTCAACCAGCTTGAGGGTGATCACGTTGCCCTCGTAGCTGCTGTTGTCAAGATCCAGGAAGCTGGCCTTCTGCGCGGTCACGCTGCTCTCCTGCACACGGCGCAGCGAGTAGAGCACGTCCGAAGGCTGAAGCGGCGTGCCGTCATGGAAATAGACACCCTCGCGCAGCGTGAACTGCCACGTCAGGTCATCCACTTTCGTCCAGCTCTCCGCCAGATTTGCCACGACGTTGCCCTCCGTATCCACTTTGAGCAGCGTATCGTAAATGCAGTTGTCGATCATCGACTTGACGTTGACGAACACGTCCACCGGGTCAAGCGAAACGGGTTCACGGTCAATGACGATCGTCATGGAATCCTTGGTGGAAACGGGATCTTCCGCCAGGGCGCCGCACGCCATCGTGAAGCACAGCAATACGGCCAGCATCATGGACATCCACTTTTTCATTGCAATTCCTCCTTGCTATTTCTTCGCGGTCGTTGTGACCGTGGATCAGCGATTCATCTTGCGCTCAAGTTCGGCGTACCGGGTTTGGTATTCCTGGCGTGCTTCCTCAAGCGCCCCTTCCTGTTTGATCAAGTCCAAGACCGTACTCGCCAGAATCTTGGCGCTCATGCGTATGCCGTCGTGGGCTTGCTCGGACTTTCCGTAGTCAAGGAACACCTGGGAGTGCGACGTACT
>CALVTV010000201.1 GCA_944363005.1 uncultured Clostridia bacterium
CAGGTTCGAATTGCTCACCGGCTTGCCGTCGTCGCTGATGGCGATGATGCCGGCCTCCTTCATCCTGCCGATCTCGGCCATCTCCTTGCCCTCGAGGTTCTTGCTGATCGCACCGACCGGGTAGACGTGCACGCCGCTGCCCTTCGTCTCGGCCTTCTCAAGGATGTAGCGTGTCACAGCCGCGCAGTCGTTCACCGGCTTGGTGTTGGGCATGCAGCAGATGCCCGTGAAGCCGCCGCGCGCCGCCGCCTTCGTGCCGGAAATGATGTCTTCCTTGTATTCAAGGCCCGGGTCGCGCAGATGGCAGTGCATGTCGATGAGGCCCGGCGCGACGACCTTGCCGCCCGCGTCGATCACCTCGGCGTCACCGGCGGTCAGATTCTCGCCGATATCCGCAATTTTGCCGTCCACGATAAGCAGATCCTTCACGGCGTCGATGCCGTTGGCCGGGTCGATCACGCGGCCTCCGCGAATCAGATAGCTCTTCATTACGCCTGCTCCTTTCTGGTCAGCATGTAAAGCAGCGCCATGCGCACAGCCACGCCGCTTTCCACCTGCTGGGTGATGACCGACTGGTCGCTGTCCGCCGCGCTGGATGCGATCTCCACGCCGCGGTTCATCGGGCCGGGGTGCATGACGAGCGCATGCTTCTTGGCCAGCGCCACGCGCTCGGGCGTGATCTCCCAGTTGTCGCAGTATTCCGCGACGGACGGGAACAGGCCCTTCTGCTGGCGCTCGCGCTGGATGCGCAGGCCCATCACGACGTCCGCGCCCTCGCAGGCGTCCTCGATGGTCTCGGCCACCGTGCAGCCCAGCTTCTCGATCTGCACAGGAATCAGCGTCGGCGGCGCGCAGAGCACGACCTTCGCGCCCATCGTCGTCAGGCCGTAGATGTTGGAGCGCGCCACGCGGCTGTGCATCACGTCGCCGCAGATGGCGACCTTGATGCCCTCGAGGCTGCCCAGGTGTTCGCGCATGGTCATCATGTCCAGCAGCGCCTGCGTGGGATGCTCGTTCATGCCGTCGCCCGCGTTGATGACGTGCGCGCGCACGTGGCGGGCCAGCAGCGCCGGCGCGCCGGACATCGGATGGCGAATGATGATGACGTCGGTGCCCATCTGGTCGAGCGTCACGCCCGTATCAATCAGCGTTTCGCCCTTGGCCACGCTCGACGCGCTGGCCGAAATGTTCGCCGCCGCCGCGGACATGTACTTGCTCGCCAGCTCAAAGGACATGCGGGTCCGCGTCGAATTCTCATAAAAGAGCGTGACGATCGACTTGCCTTGCAGGTGCGCCGTCTTCTTGTTGCTCGAGCGCACGATCTGGCGCATGGTCATCGCCGTGTCGAGGATTTCCGTGATCTCTTCCCGGCTCACGCCCTCCAGGCCGAGCAGGTCTTTTCTGTTGATGCTCACGTTATTTGCCTTTCTGCGGTTTACGCGTTCTTTTTCTCATAGAGCACGACGCCCATATCGCCGTCATACTCCGGCACATGCACGCCGACAAGCTCGCTTTTGCTGGTCGGCAGATTCTTGCCGACATAGTCCGCCCGAATCGGAAGCTCCCGATGGCCGCGGTCAACCATGACCGCCAGCTGAATGAGCGCCGGCCGGCCCATGTCGCAGATGGCGTCCATCGCCGCGCGCGCCGTGCGCCCGGAGAAGAGCACATCGTCCACCATGATGATCTTCGCGTCCTGCACCTGGAAGGGCAGGTCCGTCGCGTTGACCACCGGATGCTCCTGCAAGAGCGACAGGTCGTCGCGATAGAAGGTGATGTCCAGCACGCCCAGCGGCAGGCGCACGCCTTCCACCTGCTCGATCAAATCCGCCAGCATGCGCGCCAGCGTCACACCCCTGCGCTGGATGCCCACCAACGTGAGCCCCTCTACGCCGCGGTTGTTTTCGATGATCTCATGCGCCACACGCCGAAGCGCGCGCTGCATGGCCTGCTCGTCCATGATGTTCGCCTTGAATTCCAATGAGACCGCCACGCTCTTCACTCCTTTTTACACAACAAAAGCCCTGTCCCGAAAAAGCCGGAACAGGGCAAATATTCCCTCTCATTTGCCGCCTTGCCGACCTCACGGGATCGATTTAAAAGCGCCTCTTCATGCCCTCCCGCGCAGGCCGCGCGTTCAGGTTCGGTTGTTTTGTTGTCAAGCTGCGCCGGACAGATTGTCCTCCGCCCGTCCGCAACCGATAGCATTGTATCATCTTTTTGATGTCCCGTCAATGCGCAATGCGTCAAGAAACGCGCTCAAATCGCAAAAGCAGGTTCGCTTTCCCCCGTCATTCGCGTTTTTTCGCCGCTTGCCGGGCTACTTTGTCGGTTTTTTTCGCAGTTTGAGTTCCAGGTTTCTGCGCGCGGCCATCGCTTTGAGCGCCTCAACGGCCATTGCACTCCTTTGCCTGACGGGCAAGTCCTCCGGGATGGCTTTGATCTGCTGCATCGCCTCCCGAATTTCCTCAAGCTCCAGCAGATTGACGGCCACGCAGAAAAAGCGCTTCCTGCGCCCGTCGTTGTAGCCGGCAAGCAGTGTTTCAAGCGCCCGCATCTTCTCCGTGAGCTCGAGGGTATATGCCTGCGCACCGATTTGCCGGGCGCGCTCGAGATCCGCTTTCTGCCGGCGGTACGTGATGAAGGAGTCGTACTGCGCTTCGTTCGCGTAGCGTTCACAGGGATACTCTGCGCACGCAAAACAGTATTCGACATTTCCCCGCTCCCGGCTGCATCTTGCAATCGCACACGCCTGGCTACCATGGCCGCACCCGCCGCAGTAGCGCCCCACAAACATGGGGCACAGTCCGCAGTTGAGCCCGCACAGCGAGAACAGCGGATTGCTTCGCTCAAATCCCTTCATTCCATTTTCCCCTATTCTGTCGCAAGACCAGCCAAAGCCCCTGTTTATTCCCGCGCAAATCGGGCATACTCAGCGTATCCATCCCAGCTACCAGGAGGTCGCCTATGACGCCGTATTTTCCCGCCCACTCTCCGACGCCATTACCCCGGCATGCGCTCCATACGGACGTTCGCTGTGATGTCTGCGTGATCGGCGGCGGCATCGCCGGCATACTCACCGCGCACCTGCTCGAGCGCCACGGATTGCAGGTCGTGCTTCTGGAGGCAAACCGCCTGCTTTCCGGCGAAACGCGCGGCACCACGGCCAAACTCACCGTGCAGCACGGGCTCTTTGCCAGCAAACTGCTTGCAACCGTCGGCCAATCCGCGGCATACGGCTATGTGCAGGCCAACCAGCGGGCTATGCGCGACTTTCAATCCCTGATTCACGCTTCCGGCGTTCACTGCGGGCTCAGCCGCCAGCGCGCGTACCTGTACACGTCGGGCGATCCGCAGCCGGTTTATGACGAGGCGCGCGCCTGCGGGCTGCTCGGCCTGACAACGCGCGTCGTCAACCGCATTCCGGCCCCTTTCCCCGTGCGCGCCGCGCTGGAATTGCCCGATCAAGCGCAGATGAATCCCTTTCCGCTGCTGGCAGCACTAGCCGCGCCGCTCACGGTCTACGAGCACACGCGCGCACAGGCGCTTGACGGCACAAACGTCATCACGCAAAACGGCGTCGTTTACGCGCAAGCCGTCTGCGTTTGCACGCATTATCCGGCTTTTCTGCTCCCCGGGGCGTATTTTATGCGGCTGCATCAGGAGCGCTCCTATACGCTTGCGCTGCGCATGCCGGCAGGCGCGCCCGGCGTCGGCGGCGTGCTCTATGGAATCGGGGAGCCTTCGCTGCGCCAAACCGGCCCCATCCTGTTCTTCGGCGGCGAAAGCCACCGCAGCGGCGAAAACCCGTCGGGCGGCTGCTATCAGCGCCTGCGCGAGAAAGCCACGCAGCGCTTTCCGCAGGGCAGGGAAGTCGCGCACTGGTCCGCGCAGGACTGCATGAGCGCCGACGGCCTCCCCTACATCGGTAAATTGTCCCGCTCCAAGCCCGGCGTATACGTCGCGACAGGGTTCGGCAAGTGGGGCATGACGAACGCCATGGTCGCCGCCAGGCTGCTCTGCGATGAAATTGCGGGCCACAGCAGCCCGTATGCGTGGATCTTTTCCCCTCAGCGTCTGCCGGGTTTGCAGGCCACCGGCGCCATTTTGCGCCAAGGCACCCATGCCGCGGTGGATCTCGGCCGCAGTTTGGTTCCCGCTCTGCGCTCGGCCGCATCGCTCGCCCCCCGGAGAGGGCGACATCGTGCGCCATGGCTTGGGAAAAGCCGCCGCATACCGCGATGCCCAGGGCGGACTGCACCTGATTTCGCCCTACTGCGCGCATATGAAGTGCCTGCTGCGCTTCAATCCGGACGAGTGCAGCTGGGACTGCCCCTGCCACGGTTCGCGCTTCACCATCGATGGGCAGGTGATCTGCGCGCCCGCGCAGCACGACGTCCCTTCCCGCCATGGACTCCATACGCCCGTTCCGCACCCCGCTCCATCCTGAGCGCTCAGGGTTTCAGGTACTCCAGCAGCTCGGGAAGACGCTTCTGCGCATCCGCGACGCCGCGGTCATAGACCTCCTGAAGCTTTTCCGGGCGGCGCTCAATCCGCGCAATGGGAAGCGCGGTTTCCGGCCGGATGACGAAGATTCTCCCTTCCTTTTCCAAGCGCACCACTTCTTCGCACTGCGCATTATACCGCTCATGGCGATGGATCAGCGCGTCCGCCAGCAAGGGATAGCGATGATAATACGCGCGAATCAGCGCGCGCTTCATGGGCTTTTTGCGATAGTCCGCCGGACGCGTCAAGACGACGACCACGCGGTCATAGCCGCGCTTCAGGCAGGCGCGCACGGGGATGCTGTCCGTGATGCCGCCGTCCAGGTATTTTTTCCCGTTCAGCTCAACGAATTTGGAGACAAAGGGCATCGAAGCCGACGCCCGCAAATCCTCAATCTGATCCACCGCGCTCCTGATGCGCAGATACTCCGGCTCACCCGTTTCCACATTGGTGACAACCGCGACAAATTCCCCGCCATAGGCCTTGAACGCCGCATCGTCAAACGGGTCCAGTTCGTTCGGAAGGCGGTAATAGGCAAATTCGCGGTTAAACAAATCCCCCGTCGTCACCAGCGAATGCACGGACATGTAGCGCTTGTCCGCGATATACTTCTTGTTGTAACGCAGCGCGCGGCCTCGTTGTCCGGAAAACAGATTCAAACCAAAAAGTGCACCCGCACTCACGCCAAAGAGCGCATCCACTCGAATTCCCTGATCCATCCACACGTCGAGAATCCCCGACGTGTACATGCCGCGCATTGCGCCGCCTTCCAGCACCAGACCGATCTTCACACCGCATTCCTCCGCTTGCAATTCTTGTTTTTATTATACCACACCGGCGCAATCAAAGCTTCCCGAAATTCAGCAGGTCAGCGCATACGCGCATTTTTCAAGCCCGTGTTCGCATAAAAAAGCGACCCTGCAACCGAAGTTGCAGAGCCGCAAAGGGAATTACTGGTTGTCCGCGGTGATCGCCTGCGCCGCAACACGGCCGGAGACGATGATCTCCGTGATGGCGTTGCCGCCCAGACGGTTGCCGGCATGGTTGCCGCCGGTCACTTCGCCCGCCGCATAGAGGCCTTCGATGATCTCGCCGTCGGTGTTGAGCACGTGACGGTCGACATCCACCAGCAGGCCGCCCATGGTGTGATGGGTCGAAGGCGCCTGGAAGCGCATACGCAGCGTGCCGATGTTGTAGGTCTCCGGCAGGTAGTTGCCGTTCTCGTCCACTTCCACATCGCCGATGGTGCCCTGGGTCGCCAGCTTCGGCACGTCCAGCGTGTCGGTCTGGCCCATGACGTACGCATCGTACTCTTCGATGGTCTGACGCAGCGTCTCGGCATCGCAGCCGATCATCTCCGCGATCTCCTCGACCGTGCGGAAGTACATACGGCCTTCCAGATCCTCGGAGCCGTTGATCGTGATGCTCGGGTTGGAGATCTCCACGAAGATGCCCGGCACGTACTTGAGGCCCAGCTTGGTCGCCGTCTCCTCGGACATGCCGTTCTCAAACGCGCCCAGAGAGAGCACGTCGCGCTCAGCAGACTCGTCCACATAGCGCTTGCCGGTCGCCGCGTTCACAAAGATGACGTTCTCTCCGGCGCCGCGGGACAGGTTGCCGTTGTCAACCCAGCCCAGAGGCATCATCTGCGTCCAGCCTTCGCCCTCGGTCGCCGCGCCCACAGCCTCAGCCATGGTGATGCCGTCGCCGGTCAGCGAAGAACGGTTCGTGGTGCCGATGTTGTCCGCGATGTAAGAAGCATCCCAATACTTGTTGGTTTCCTGAACCATATCGATGTTGGCCGCGTAACCGCCGGTCGCCAGGATGACGCCCTTGGTCGCATGCGCAACCACCTGCGTGCCGTCATAGCCCTCAGCCTTCACGCCGGTGACCTTGCCGTCCTCGACGATCAGTTCGGTGGCGGTGGTACGCAGCATCAGCTGGTTGTGCTCGTTGGCCTTGACCATGGTGTTGTACGGCACCATGAAGTACGCGCCCCACTTGCTGCCCCCGCCGGTTTACTCCTCCCCGTCCACGCCGCCGCCCAGAGGCGAATTCTCGCGCTGCCCCATGCAGCCGATCAGCGTTCCCTGGTTCGCATAGTCGAAGAGCGCGCCCTGGGCAACGAGCCACGGCTTGATGTCCTGGCCACCCTCGACGAACTGCTTCACAAGATCCACGTCGCCATAGATCCACTCGCTGTTGTCCG